>JAICMT010000410.1 GCA_025929125.1 Acidobacteriaceae bacterium
ACGCAGCTCATCCCAGAGACCTTTCCAATCCGGCGATTCGAAATTGAGCGGGTAGATGTCCTGGTACTTCTTGGGAGGATTCTCCGCGTACTGGATGGTTCCGTCCGGGCGATGGATGAACCACTCCGGATGCTGTTTCACCCATGGGTGGTCCGGAGAGCACTGGAAGGCGATATCCATCGCCAGTTCCATGCCATGCGCTTTGGCGGCGTTCACCAGATGATCGAAATCCGCGAAGGTTCCCAGCGAGGGATGAATCGCGGTGTGGCCGCCGGCAGCGGAACCGATGGCCCAGGGACTTCCTTCGTCGCCTGGCTTAGCGATAACAGAATTGTTGGGACCTTTGCGAAAGGCATCGCCGATGGGGTGAATGGGAGGCAGATACAGCACATCGAAGCCCATGGCGGCGATGTCAGGCAACAGCCGCTCGACATCGCGGAGCGTGCCGTGCCGGCCCGGCTCAGGAGAAGTGGATCGGGGGAAGAGCTCGTACCAGGATGAATAGCGCGCTCGTTCACGGTCGACCCAGACGGGGAGTTCTTTTGCAGATCGGGAGGCGAAGGTATGGTCAGGGTACTTGGCAATCAGGTGCTCTGCCTGGGGAGTAAGCGGGTACTCGTAGTAGGGCAGCTTCCGATCCGCGAGATCGAGCAGGTTCTTCGCGATTCCGCGAATTTCTTTGGCGTCCGCACCGGAGGCGCGTTCGGCAGTTGCATTCACCAGCGCGGCTCCGATGGTGAATGCAACTGCGATGTCCTGCGGGGTGGTCGCGCCTGCACCGATCGGATTGGCCGCATCAGGGTTGGCCGCGGAAGAGGTCTGCGGATCCCGAGCCACGATGGCGTCTGCAGGCTGGCGCTGCGCTTCCAGCCGCTTGCGGAGATCAGCGCACCAGGTGTCAAAGTGGTCGACCCATCCCAGGATGGTGAAGCTCCATGCCCCGAGGCGATCCACGACAAATGAGCCGGACCACAGGTCGTTCGGCAGAGCGGTGAGTGGGACCGTGGTCCAGGAGGAATCCTCTTGATGCTTGTAGAGGAGCTGGGCTGAGACGTGGTCGTGGCCATCGGAAAAGATTGCCGCGGATACATCGACGCGATCGCCGAGAAACCTCCGGACCGGATAACGCCCGCAATCGACCTGCGGCTGAATCTCCTCGATGACGACACGCTTACGGCCTTCGGCAGGTTTCATTCGTTCTCTTTAATCAGAAATCGGACTTCCGTGCAGGTGCAGGCAACGAACATAAACCAAAGCCCACTGGCTGCATCTTACCGAAGAGGCAGGACTTTGGCGTCTGGAGTCACGCTGCATCTTCTCAACAGATGCCAGCGCTATGAGTGCGGTTGTCGACCTGCAAGGAGCACGCGAACCATGCCGAAGGTGAAGGCGCAGCAGAATCCAACTGTTCAGCCGCAGAGCGCAATCAAGCGAAATACAACTCCAATTGAAGATTACGCCATGGTTGGAGACGGCGAAACGGCCGCGCTCATCTCACGAGCGGGATCGATCGACTGGCTTTGCTGGCCAACCTTCTCCTCTCAGGCGGTTTTCGCCGCGCTGCTGGGAACGGAGGAGCACGGCTTCTGGAAGATTGCGCCAGCCGGGAAGTCCACCCAAATCCAGCGCCGGTATATCGATTCGACTCTGGTTCTTGAGACGACCTTTTCGAGCGACGAAGGAGAGGTCCAGCTTGTCGACTTTATGCCGTCCCGGGAAGAGCACTCGCGAGTGATCCGGATTGTCCGTGGAGTTCGCGGAAAAGTAAGGATGCGCATGGATCTGGCAATCCGGTTCGATTACGGCAGAACGATCCCCTGGGTCACATCGAATGACGAGTTGCGCGCGGTTTCCGGATCGGACATGGTGGTGCTGCACACGGATACAGCCGTCCGTGGAGAGGGCATGAAGACAGTGGCTGACTTCAGCGTAGAAGAAGGCCAGACGGCGAGTTTCACGCTGGGATACGGATCGTCGCTGGGGAAAGTTCCAGCTCAAGGAGACACGCAGAAGCTGCTGGAAAAGACTACTCAGTTCTGGACGAAGTGGGCAAAAAAGAGCGTTTACAAAGGCGAGCACAAGCAGATTGTCGAACGCTCGCTGATCACGCTGAAAGCGCTCGCCTACCGGCCCACCGGAGGGATCGTAGCCGCTCCGACGACTTCTCTGCCGGAGGATCCGGGAGGCGAGCGCAACTGGGACTATCGATATTGCTGGCTTCGTGACACTGCCTTCACACTGCTGGTGCTGCTGCGCGCGGGCTATCGCGACGAAGCTGTTGCCTGGAGGCGATGGCTGCTGCGTGCGGTTGCAGGAGCTCCAGAGCAGGTTCAGACGATTTACGGGATCTTCGGCGAGCGGGAGCTGCCGGAATGGGAGGCTACCTGGCTGCCGGGCTATCTGGAGTCCAAGCCCGTACGTATCGGGAATGCAGCGTCGATGCAGTTTCAGCTGGACGTTTTCGGTGAGGTCTCGTCGGCACTGGCACGGATGCCGGAGGCGGAGTCCGAGATCCGTCTCTCCGCTCGGGATTTGCAGGTCGCGCTCGTGAATCATTTGTGCAAGGTATGGCGAGAGCCGGACCAGGG
>JAICMT010000308.1 GCA_025929125.1 Acidobacteriaceae bacterium
CCTCAACCTGGTGCTCGACTTCGATTTCATCGAGCAGGGCGTCAGCGTCGGCGCGCCGAAGTACATGGAGTGGTACGGCGCCTTCGGCATCATGGTCACCCTTATCTGGCTGTACTTGGAAATCCTGCGCCTGCTCTCCAAATCCCGCAGCCGAAACTAAGACAGCAGCATTGCTCGGCGAACGACCCATCCGTACACGTTCCGCGGACGGGTGGGCGCCTCCGTAGGGGTGTTTTTACCCGTACTGGGCGGCCTTCTTTCGACCCTTCCGGCGAGCGTTTCCTGCCTCGCTTGACGCCCCTCCAGCTAGGGACTAGCCTTCCAACCACACATCACTACATAGCATTTGGGGCTATTTGCACCTGTCTTCGTCTGGAGCCTGACCGATGAACACTTGCTGCTTTTCGCTTTCATTTGGCCGTCCCGCAAGGACGATCCTCGCACTTCCGTGCCTTCTCTTCTTACTCTGTCTGAGTACCGTGAATGCCCCAGCGCAGGCACTGTCGGACATGCCGGCAGTTGAGCGCGTGAAAGTGGAGATCAAGGGTTCGGATGCTGCGGACACGCTGGCGCGCCAGGCCGCGGTGTTCGATGGGTTGGTCGAATACGTCAAGAGGATCAAGAACAGTCGCACGGTGCGCGGGCCATTTACGCCAGAGGAGCAGAAGTTCTCCCAGGACTATAGTCTTGCCTCGTATCAGATCTCGCAGCAGTACGAGAAGACGCACACGCCCGCGGAGACGCAGGCATTCGGCACCCTCAGGAATCGCTACGAGATGGACGGCGCTTTCGAGCACGACTGGAGGACGCGGCTGCTGGGCAAGCAGGCCACAGCGACCTACAACGCCGCAGTCGGCAGTCTGGCCGCGGGACAGCAGCAGCACTATCAGCAGGAGATGGACCAGACCAAGCAGGCAATGGAGAGGCAGCAAACGTCCGGCGGCTCCGACCCGAATGATCCCACCGGCGTCGCCATACGCCGCTGCCTCGAGCTGGGCGGCAGTTCGCTCGGATGTCTGGGCAAAGGCATGAACACCGGCATGCTCAGCCTCATCGGCATGGGCGGCATGGACACATCGAAGATGCTCGGGCCGGGACCTGCTGGCATTGTGTTGCACGGAACCTACGAGAGGCCCGGAGAAAGGACCTCACTCGAATTCAGCATTAGCAAGGTTGCGATCGGCGGTTGCGGTAGTCTCGACGCTTCGCAAACCAGCCCGACATACGAGGTTCAGAAGCAGCCCGGTACGGTGCGTGTCGTTGTCAACAATTCACCCAGGCCGTTCACGCTCTTGATCGGACCCGATGGCAGAATGACGGGTCCCGGCATGGTAGACGTCACCGGCCAGACCATCGTTGGTTGGACCACACAAACCACGCAGACCTACAAAAATGGCGTTTCCGTAGGAGCGGGGGTCGCAGCCGAGTGCGGAGGGTTCTGCCGGTCGACGACCCAATCGCCGATCTATCGTCCGAAGACGGAGCGCTGCTCCATAGGCACCTACAACGCGCCCCCTCCGCCTCCCCCGCATGACCCGAAAGCAGACGCGATGAGCAATAGCCCGGCCGGAATGATCCTGGGGTTGGTCACGTACACAAATGGAGGGGCCGAGGCGATGGACAACGCAGATGCCCCCCGCGGGCTGCGGATGAACGGCCTGTACAGCGACGGCCGCATGAAGCTGCAATTCAGTCCCAAGGCAGTCATCTTGGACTGCGGCCAGGCGCATGTACTGGTGCCGTACACGGTCGAAAATACGCCGGAGCGCATCCTGGTGCGTGTTGACAACAACGGTGGTCCGTTCACTCTGGCTATGGAACCGGATAACGCACTGCATGGGTCCGGATCGACAACGGTCAATGGGCGGCTGGTCTCCGGCATGCAGGGGCAGGATGTCTCATTCCGAGCACTCTCGGAGAGCTGTACGGTAGGGACCTTGCGTCCGAGCCAGGATTCGGGGGGCACGATGCAGGCAGCGGGCGGCGCCTCACCGTTTTCTGCCCTCGCGGGAGGCGGCGGCCCCACAGCGTATGCCGCATCTGCCCCCGCCGGGTCCATTCCGTCCAATGCTTCTCCGTCTCCTGGAAGGCCAGCGTCCCCAGCTGCCTCTGCTGCTGGCATGCGCGTGCTGATCAGCTCAACCTTTCCCGCAGGAGCAAATCCGTTGGCGGGCCAGATTGTCTGGCTCATGCGCGATCGCATGGATGCCGTGCTGCGCTCGTTAGGCGCGCCCATCCCGGCAAATGCAACACCAGCGCAGGCGTGGCTTGCGTTCGCAAAGTGGTGCCAAAGCAGGGATTGCAAATCAATGCAAGAGAGTCTTGGGAGACTGCGCTTGGCGCAAACGACGCTCGACGCGTCAGGCAGGGCCACCATCTCCTCGCAATCAGCCGCCGCAGGGCCTTACTACTTCTTTGCTCTGGTGGCCAGCCCCGCCGGAGCGTTGCTATGGGACGTACCCGCAAATCTGTCCGCCGGCGACAACACGGTCACGTTCACGCCAGCGACTGCTGAGAATATCCGCAACCTAACCCAGCCGAGATAGAGGGCGCCTGGGGCACCCATAATTCTGGGTGCCCCATTCATGCGCTTGCGGAGTGGGAATGTGCCACCATCAGGCTCGACCGTAGTGCTTAAGGGCACGGCCCTGGCCGCAACGGCTTCAGCCGTGCCGCCGCCAAGCGGCTCCCGCTCTGCCGAAGGCTCGCCCTGAGGACGCACTTCGCCTCCGCTCGCATCACCCCAACTCCTCCGCATCACCCAGACCGCCCGCAGCGCAAAAGCCTCAGCTAAAAGCTAGCAGCTAGAGCGCGAGCGGCTAGAAAGCTGTCAAGCCCCTGCCGCCGCGGAAAACCCCTCATCTCCTTACCACACTTGCACTTCCACTCGGAATTTCCATGTGACACGAGTTATGTGCCACCTGATATCCTTAAATTAAGAGTGAAGAAAAGGCCCGGCATCCAGCCGGGCCTTCCTCTATTAACCCGAAAGTGACTCCCCTCAGCTAACCTCAACGATTGCAACAGCCCACCGTTACTAGAAAGGGACTCCCATCCGCCAACTCCAATGGCTTCAATAAAACATCGGAAGACACCCTATCCCGGGGGATCACACCCAGACGGACGAAGGGAGAGGGGTTGTGGCTCCCCCCTCCCTTCGTTTACAACAACCGGAACTGATGTCTCACCGGTTCAATTACCAGCAGCGCCTTTCACGTTCATCTTCACGCCGCTCACATTGCCTGCGCCGTCGGTGATGAACAGGAGTTTGTTGTCCCGCCCGGCGAACGTATTGTTGGTCCCCGCGGTCGGGCCAACCGGAATTTGCAGGA
>JAICMT010000478.1 GCA_025929125.1 Acidobacteriaceae bacterium
GAACAAGTGGCGATCCAGCCTGTCGGCGAGCTCGTTCCGCCAGATGCGGGAGAAGTTCGCCGCGGCGGGGATTCGACTTCCCATATTCGCCGGCACCACACTGACGCCGGCCTCCACGGATGCTGACCTGGAGCACGCGTGTGTTCTGACCCAGGCCCTCGGAGCCGATACCCTGACGGTTACCGCGGGAAAATCTGTAGTGAAGCGGCTACTTCCAATGGTCGATCGCTACAACCTTGTCCTCGGCGTTCAGGGGCGTCCCAGCGCGAGAGCGACGGATCCGGATGCGATTGCCCATCCAGCCGACTACGAGGAGGCGATCAGCTACTCGCCCAGGTGCGCTATCGAAATCGATATCGGAGACGCTACCGGGGCGGGCTTCGACATTCTGCCGTTTGTTCGCAAGAATCATGCTCGGATTGAACGGATTGAACTGAAAGACCGCAAGCGGGACAACACCTCCATGCCGTGGGGACAGGGCGACACTCCGCTGAAGGAGGTTCTGCTGTACGTGCGTGACAATCACCTGCCGATCCGCTGCTATATCGACTGTGATTATGCGCCGGCGACCGAGCAGCGAGTGGCCAGCATCCTCGATTGCCGGACGTATCTTCATTCGGTGCTTGGCGCTTAGTAGTGGGCGGCTTTGGTGGCGGCGAAGCGGGGAAGGCTCTGCGGGGCTACTGCAGCATTTCGAACATGAGGCAGGCGGTAAGGACGTGGGTCGGAATGCGGTAGCAGCCGCTCTCGAGCGCAGATCGGATCTGGAGCAGGCGATCGGCGCGGGGCAATTGGTCGGCGAAGGCACGCGAAATTGTGGTCAGCAGTTCCGGTCGATTTCCGTACATATAACGTTTCGGCTCCGTGTGATCTTCCTGCCTGCCGGGATCCGGGTTGTCTACGCGGGGGCAAACTCTGCGATCGCCCCGCCCACATTCCCTGACTGGCGGATGTGTTTGGAATTTGCCACGTCCTGGTCGGCTCAGATTTCCAGACCGGGTTGCGGCTGTGTCTGGTCTAAAGCAGCAGTTATTTGCTGCCCGCCATCCAAGCGCAGCATTTTTTTTCCCAAAATCACTTCCCTTCCCGACCTATCGGCCGATGGGAATACCACTTTAGGAGAAATCCGGAGGAGCCGGCCAGGAATCAGCGCTGGATTGCAGTCTGGCTGGGGTCGGGCTTCTGCGTGAGCTGGGCAGGGCTCGGAAGCTGTGTGGTATCCCATCCTCCGCCGAGAGCCACGATGAGCTGAACGGAGTCGGCCATCGCCTGAGTCCTCAGATTGGTGAGCGTCTGCTGGCTGCCGAGGAGGGTGTTCTGCGCCGTGATGAGGTCGACGTATGGGTCGATGCCAGTCTGATACCGGGCGAGCTCCAGGTCGACGAACTGCTGGGCCGAGGCGATGGCCTGCTCCTGCTGCTGGATCTGCTGGGAGATGATGCGGACGGCGGCGAGGTAATCCTCCACTTGCTGGAAGGCAGTGAGGACGGTCTGACGGTAATTGGCGACGTCCCCGTTGTAGATGGCGGTGAACTGGCGCACAGTGGCGCGGCGAAGGCCACCGTCATAGACGGTTTCGGAGACGGATGGACCGACCGACCATACACGGCTCGACCAGTCGAAGAGGTGCTTGAAGCTGGCGCTGGAGAGGCCGGCGCTGCCCCCGAGCGTGAGGGTGGGAAAGAAGGCTGCGTCGGCAACACCGATGGCGGCGTTGGCCTGAGCCATGGTGCGTTCGGCGGCAGCGATATCTGGCCGTCGCTCCAGCAGCTGCGAAGGAAGCCCGAGTGGAATGGCAGGCGGAGTATGGTCCAGGGGTTTAACCGGCACGGAGAAGGTAGAGGGATTGACTCCCATGAGCACCGCGATGGCGTGCTCGAACTGCGCCCGGTTGATGCCGACGTTGGTGGCGGCGGCTTGTGCATTACGGAGCGAGGTTTCGGCTTCGACGACGGAGATCTGCGTGCCGACTCCTGTCTCATATTGGGCGCGTGTGTAGTCGAGC
>JAICMT010000082.1 GCA_025929125.1 Acidobacteriaceae bacterium
CCATCGACGACCATGACGATCGCGTCGGCCTCGGTGAGCGCGGCCTGGGCCTGGCGGAAGATTTCGGTGGGGATGAGGTCGGGGTCGTCGGGGATGACGCCGCCGGTGTCGACGATGCGGGCCTCGCGGCCAGCCCAGTCGATCTGGCTGTAGATGCGGTCGCGGGTGATGCCGGGCTCGTCGCCGACGATGGAGCGGCGGGAGCCGGTGAGCCGGTTGGAAAGGGTCGACTTGCCGACGTTAGGGCGTCCGCAGATGGCGATCAGCGGTAAGGGCGTTGCGGGCTGAGCGGGCTCGGATGGCCGCTCGGATTTGGCGGCGACGTGCATGTGCTCGGCGGTGTGCTCGGCGTGCTCCCAGGCGCGGAGGTCGGCGGCTTCGGCGCCGGGCTCGGGGAGGTGGAGGTTGCCGGCGTGGCCGCCGGGCCGCACAGGCGTGGAGGGCTTCTTGGGAGCGGCGGGCGGATTGTGAGCGCGGGGCGGGGCAGGGGAGAGCGGCCGGCGGGACTCGTTTTCCGGCGAGCGGGTGGGGGTGCGGCGCTTCTTGTCCAGCTCGGAACGCTTGCCAGAGATCGCTTTACGCTTGCGGGGTGCGACCGCGCCGGTGGTCGGCGTCACCCGCGGGGCACGGCCCTTCTTCGGGCGCGTAGACGCCTGGCGGTGCTTCTTGCCGAGCCGCTTCTTGGGGGGCATGTTAATCTCCGGACGCCGCTGCGCCTTCGTTGATTATAGGAACGATGCGCCGGGCCTGCGGGCAAGGGTGGGGGAATTCGCGGTAGCTGCTCCGAATTGCGGCTCAGAGGTGAGATTGGTCTTATCGCTCCGGACCGTTTTACTGCTTTCTTTCTGAGAGCCGCCGGTAGTCCTTGCGGAAGACCTGATTGAAGATCTCATGGGACAGGTCCACCGACTCCTCGATTGCCATGCCAATAGGAAGCACCTGCACATGTACCTGCCGCTCTCGCGCCAGGCGAAGGCCCGCGATAATGCATGCGCCCAGATAAATCAGAGCGCGGTTCGGCGCGGGTAAGTGAACGTCGGGATCAAACATCTGGCCTCCTTACGGGGAAGCAGCTCCGAAGCCGCCCATTTCAAGAGTTCCAGCTGGACAAAGTGCTCGGGTCATATTTCGCGCAGCCGGGTGTACGCCTTTCGGAAGACACGGTTGAAGATTTCGTGGGAAAGATCAACGGAGTGGTCGATGGCCGCTCTCACCGGGAGCTCGCGGGAATCCACTTGGCGCTCGCGGGCCAGGCGCATGCCCGTGATGAGGCATGCACCCAGGTAGATCAGGGTCTTGTGTGGGCGCGGCAGATAGGCTTCCGGGTCGATCACGGTCCCAGAATACGAATAAAAAGCGAAAGTGTCCAGTTTTGCTCGTGATGGCGCGGCATTGGCTGGGGCACCTTCCGGCCCCTGTTCACATGTGCCTCGCCTCCGGGGTGAAGCGCCTGCTGCATCCCCGGATGGTTTAGCAGTCTTCGAGGGCTCCACACCTCGCGAGCACCTGAGCCGTCCGCCTTCCGGGCGTCCCACCAAAGTTGCAGGTGGATATCCACAACTCAGAGCGCTGCGACGGCTGCGATCCCTGCCAGTCCCATCCCCCAAATGGGGCAGAAACGTCCAAAAGTGCATAAATTATGAGGCTAGCGATGGGGGCTGAGGCCATAAATGTGCGAGGTAATCAACTCTGGTTCAATCCATAAACAACTGAAAACAATAATGTATATAGGCGTATAGATTACTTCAGTAACATACATTATATAATATCTAGTTATGTAAGCCATTTCTATAGACTTGCGAGGTTACACATCCTAAGGTTGTTCCATCTGGCGCGTCCAGAGAAATCTTCACAACGGCTACCAGAAGTTACCTGGGCCACTAAGGAGCAACACCATGAAACTCATCGTCCGCAGCCTCGTTGTAGCCCTCGCAGTCACCGGCGCCATTGCCAGCTCGTACGCCAAGGCCCCTGCAACCACTGCAAAGACCAGCGCTATGCCGGTCCCGACCTGCGCCCCCAACACTGGCGGCTGCGGCCTCGGCACCTGGTAAGACAGCGCCATAAGCTGCTGAATTTTGGTATTGACGTCCTCCTTGGATGAGGTATCCTCAACTTGTCCAAGGAGGACGTCTGCGTGTCGATATCCATCCTCAGAGCTCTGGGTTATCTTGAAGTTGCCCTGTGCGTCGCCGCACTTGTCACGCTCGTAACGCGCAAACAGATCTCTGACTACGCGGCGCTGGGCACATTCCTTGGTGTCCGCGGGCTATCGAACGTTATCCTCTTCTGGCTCAACTTCTATACCGCAGCGCACCCGTCCAGAACCCAATCCCTCTATAACGTGTATTTTGGTGTCTACTGGATCAGCTTCGCAGTCGAGTCGGTGCTTGCGCTTCTGATCGTCTACGGGCTCTTTCGACTCGCCATGGCACCCCTCAAGGGTCTGCAGACCCTGGGCATGCTCGTCTTCAAGTGGGCGGCCGGCATTTCGGTTGCTGTTGCTCTCGGATCGGCATTTACGCCCGGCATGAGCGGACTGAAGTACTTGATGGCTGCCATCTCGCAACTGCAGCGCACGCAGAGTATTCTGACCGTCTGCCTCCTGTTGTTCGTCACCTTCGCGATTCGGCCCATGGGGCTCTCGTATAAGAGCCGCATCTTCGGTGTAAGCCTTGGGCTCGGGCTCATGGCGACCAACGATCTCGTTCAGTCCGCATGGCTTGCCTTCAATCCGAACATGGCGACGGCTTACAACTACGTCAATGGTTTCATCATCTGCCTGGTTCTTGGCACCTGGGGAGCCTACTTCGCACTTCCCGAGCCCAAGCGACGCATCATCGTGCTGCCGACCACCTCGCCCTTCCTGCGCTGGAATCAGATTTCCGAGGCGCTGGGAGATGATCCCGGCTACGTGGCCGTGGGCGGCGTTCCCCCCGAGCTCTTCGCTCCGGCCGAGCTGGAGGTTATGCGCCGCGCCTCGCTGAAGATGGTGACTCAGTTCCCGGCACCGGCCGAACAGCCACAACTCGTCTCGACTTCATCCGCCGGCTGATCGACGCCTCAAAGGACCCGTAGCTTCAAACAGATCCAGCAAAGGCATCCCCCTGGGGCGGCCTTCCTGCTTTCTCGAGCAAGGCGCCGGCAGGGAAGTTCCTGCCGTTCTGCCCACCGAAAGCCACATCGTGACCGTCCCGAACGGCCTGTCCCAAGAATGGCGGCAACTAATTCATTTGCAAGCAGAAAGGCCGCCCGGGTGGGCGGCCTTTCTACAGAAAAGCTGTCACTTACTCGCGTTCCGAGCGTTTCCAGTTGATCAGATCACCCAGCGTGGTGCTGCTGGACGAGGAGGAGGAGGAAGAGCTCTTGTGGTCCTTGTCGCGCTCCTTGTAGAGCTCGACTTCGGCGCGGCTGGCCTCTTCACCGACTGCCCGGATGCTCAGGCCCACCTTCTTCTCTTCCTGGTTCATTTTGACGATCTTGAACTCGTGGATCGAATCCAGCTCGAGCTTGACCGGCACGCCATTCTGGTCGACCGCCTCGGATACGTGGCAGAGTCCCTCGACGCCTTCCGCGATCTCAACAAAAGCGCCGAATTGAGCGGTGCGCAGCACTTTGCCGGAGACCACATCGCCCACGCGATGCTGTGCGAAGAAGGTGTCCCACACGTCCGGCTGGAGCTGCTTGACTCCCAGCGAGAGGCGGCGGTTTTCCGGCTCGACACCCAGAACCACGGCGCGAACTTTCTCGCCCTTCTTCAGGACTTCGGAAGGATGCTTAATGCGCTTGGTCCAGCTCAGGTTGGAAACGTGAACCAGGCCATCGATGCCGTCCTCGATCTCGATAAAGGCTCCGAAGTCGGTGAGGTTGCGGACGCGGCCTTCGACCACGGCTCCGGTCGGGTACTTGTCCTCGAGCTGCTCCCAGGGGTTCTCCTGGAGCTGCTTCATGCCCAGGGAGATCCGCCGGTCGGTGGGGTTGACGCTGAGGATGATGGTATCGACCTCGTCGCCCGGCTTGACCAGCTTGGAGGGATGCTTCATCCGCTTCGACCAGGTCATCTCGGAGACGTGCACCAGGCCCTCGATACCCTGTTCGAGTTCGACGAAGGCACCGTAGTCGGTCACCGAAAGGACCCGCCCGCGGACCTGCGCACCGATCGGGTAGCGCTCGGTCGCATCCAGCCAGGGATCCGGCGTGAGCTGCTTGAACCCGAGGGAGACACGCTGCTTCTCTTTGTCGAACTTGAGCACCTTCACCTGGATCTCATCCCCGACGTTTACCAAGTCGCGCGGGTGAGTCAGGCGGCCCCAGCTCATGTCGGTGATGTGCAGCAGGCCATCCAGGCCGCCCAGATCGACGAACGCGCCATAGTCGGTCAGGTTCTTGACCGTACCGGTGAGGATGGTGCCCTCTTCCAGAGTGGATAGCGTCTCGGAGCGCTTGGCGGTCTGCTCTTCTTCGAGCAGCTCCTTGCGGCTGATGACCACGTTGCCGCGCTTTTTGTTCAGCTTGATGACCCGGACTTCGATCTCCTGGCCGAGGTAGCCGTCCAGATTGCGGACCGGGCGCACCTCAATTTGTGAGCCGGGCAAGAAAGCCTTAATGCCGATATCGACAGTGAGGCCGCCCTTCACGCGGCTGACCACCAGGCCTTTGACCGGGGTCTTATCGTTCGCTGCCGCTTCCAGCTTGTCCCAGACTTTGTGCCGCAGCGCCTTCTCGTGGCTCACGAGATAGCCGCCCTCCGGCTCCTCCCGCTCCACAACCACTTCCACCTGATCGCCCGTGTTGAACTTCGGGTTGCCGTGGATATCCAGTACCTGCTCGATGGGAATCAGGCCTTCAGATTTCAGGCCGATATCCACGACCACGTGCTTATCCGTCACCTTGACCACGGTGCCGGTGATCACGGCCTCTTCGGCGGTCAGGTTCTGGGCGGCTGCACTCTCGGCGGCCTGTTCACGGTCGAAGCTTGCCAGAGCTGCAGCAAAGTCTGCGGCATCGTAATCAGGGTCCGGGCCCGGGCGGTGCTGCTGCTCGACAGAGGCATCGGCGGCGGCCGGAGTTGGCGTTGCGGTTTCGGCGGAAGACATAGCTTCCTCCGCTGCGGTTTCAGGCGTCAGGGTTTCGAGTTCGGTGTTCAGGGGTTTACTCTCGGTTTGCTCAGGATTAGGTACTTCTACGCTCATTGATGCGTGGCTCCGGAACCCAAAGGGTCCAATCCATACGTGCGCGCTGTTGGCGGGTCAGTTATTAGACGCGCGAGCGATACCCGAAGCAGCTTCGGCAGGAAGGAAGTTTCTTACAGGAGTTGCTGCACTTTGGATCCCACACCCAGTGGCTTAAGAACAAGGATAATACTTTACTTCTCAGCGAGTCAACGCTTCTGCCCCCTGTCCCAAGGCACCTTTTGCGCACATTTTACGCGGCCTGCACTGCGCTTGGAGCAATCGCGGCGGAAGCTCAGGGTGGGATCGTGTTGGCATTCCCGTCC
This sequence comes from Acidobacteriaceae bacterium, assembly GCA_025929125.1. Taxonomy (GTDB): domain Bacteria; phylum Acidobacteriota; class Terriglobia; order Terriglobales; family Acidobacteriaceae; genus Edaphobacter. The sequence continues at coordinate 5,498 of JAICMT010000082.1, forward strand.
GGCTGTAGAAGCGGCTTCCTGCGGCACATTTGGTTCAGCCGGGCTATACTCCGGCGCATGGATCGTCTCTGGACCCCTTGGCGTTATGAATATGTCAGCCGCGCTCATGAGGCGCTGGCTCCAGGAGTGCCGGCCGCGCTGAATGGATGGGTGCAATCCGGGGCGCCGGTCACGGATTGTGTGTTCTGCAACATGATTGCCGCCGTGGATTACGCGGCCGAACACGGCATGGCTCGGGCCGATGCGGAGAAAGCGGTCCACCTGCTGGTGCGGGAGAAGGGCTGCTACCTCTGCCTGAACGCCTTTCCCTATGGGACGGGGCACATCTTGATCGTCCCGTACCGACACCTGTCATCTTTGGCGGAACTGCCCCAAGAAGAAGCGGCTGAGATGATGTTTCTGGCGCAACGGGTGGAAGCCGTGCTGCGGGCCGTGTACCGGCCCGATGGGCTGAACCTGGGGATGAACTTAGGCGAGTCCGCCGGTGCTGGGATTGCAGGGCACCTCCACATGCACGCGCTGCCCCGCTGGGTGGGCGACACGAACTTTATGACCGTCACGGCGAACACCCGAGTGCTTCCGGAGGAGCTGGATACGACCTGGCAGCGATTCCGTGCGGCATGGAAGAGCTGATTCCGGTTCGATGAAAGCGGTTATGAGCGCACCAAAATGTCCGCGCGGTTTGTGGAAAATTAGTACCGTAACTTCGGTTATCATTAACTTCTGCACGTTGGGTCCATTCAAGTCAACCTTCGACGCTTAAACCCCGCAAGCTTGGGAGGAATCATGGCCGGACTGTCGAGCAGTTTCACCCGTTTCCAGAGCCCAGCGCCGAATACCAGAAGTAACATGCTGGTAACTTCCGTTCCGATGCGCAGGCAGCCCGTCGCAAAGCCGCAGGGCTCCCCGATCCACAGTTTATTTTCGCTGCCCAAAGAACCTGAGGATGCACGCCTGACCGGCGGAACGCGTTCTCTGGATCGGCGGCTGCTCGCCTTGAACGTGGCGGGAACGCTTGGTAAGCGTAGACCTACATCGGAGCGGGTTGCTCCGCCGGTGCACATCGCTGTCGCCTGACCCAGACTGCTAACCCACAATGAAGGACTTTTGAACTCTCACTGAGCGGGAGAGCTCTATTCATGGGCCGATTCGCGCCGGTGCGAACCTCCCTCCGGCGTAGCCTCGAAGTTGGTGATCTTCCAGACGCCGTTTGGCAACCGCGTGTAAATCCGCGTGTAGCGAAACATGCCGCGCACGGGCA
>JAICMT010000341.1 GCA_025929125.1 Acidobacteriaceae bacterium
CTTGGGTCGTCGTGATTCCCCAGCGATGCGTAAAACTTCACTTTCTCTCCCAGAAGCTGTTTGTACGGCGTCTCAAACTTGCGCTGAAAGTCCGAGGGCGAGTGGCCGCCGTAGATGTTGTCCCCGTCCATGGTCACAAAGTCGAACTTCACCACCTGCCAGTAGCGCTGCATAAGATCCGCGATCGCCAGTTCCGGCTGGTCTCCCGTCCCGTTGTCGCCAATCACCGCCCATCGCACCGAGCCATTCTTCAGCGGCAACTTCAAATCCAGCCCATTCACGACCGGCTGCGGTGGAGCTTCGGCCGCGCGTGCGCCTGCTGCTGAGTTCACCGCCGTCTGCCCATGCATCCCCGCAACGGCGGCGGCAAGCATCAGCACCAGAACATACCTTCGAACGCGCATTGAAATTGGAACCTCTAGCTACGGAATAGCATCTCGAACATAATCCACCACCATGTTGGCGTCGGTATCTCGAAGGCTCAGCGTATGGCCTGAGATCCGATAGTCCAGCCCCTTCGGAAGTACCGGCAGGTTGCGCAGCAGACTCGGCGGCACCGATTGCAGAGGCTGGCCATCAGCATTCGGATAGACGTGGTTCACCTGCAGGTCCTGCGGGCTCACTGGCTCGGCATGGTTCAGGCTGAGCCGGATCTTTCTTCCCTCGGCCCCCGTCATCGTCGCGCGAAGCAGCTTACGAAAGACCGCCGCCACCTCGGGCGTAAACAGATCGCCCTGCTTGGCATTGGGCCGCGCCTGCTGCAGTGCATCCCGCAACGCCTGGCGCTGCTGCTCCAATTGCTTGACGTCCTTGGTGGGAGAAAGTTTGTCCGCCGGCAGCGCGCGCTCCATCTTCTGGTATTGCTTCACCCGGTCGGTGAACAACTTCAACTGCGCTTTATCCGCGTCCGAGAGCACCGCCTGCTGCTCGGAGGCATTCTTATTGACCGCCGGCAGGGCCGCCGCGTTCAAAGGCAGCCACATGAAAATGAGTGCAGCAATCGAACACCAGATCCGCTTTGGCAGGTTCATGCTCGTGCCTCTTTCTGGTCCCGCTATTCCTTGGCTTCTGTGGCCGCCTTCGCCTCTTCCTGGGCCGGCTTTACCACTAGCTCGTGCAGCGCCTCCATCACGGCTCCATGCACCTCTTCCCGGAATGCTTGCCGCACGGTCTGTGCGACCTCTGCCGGCTCGAATGGCGCATCGCTCTTGGTATCGATCACCTTGTCGAGCACCTGCTCCACCACCGGCTTAATCCCGATATGCTTCGCAACCTCTTTCGCCACCTTATTAGCCGGAATCGCGAGCGCCGCCGTAAGCTGGTCCGCTTCGAGCACCGGTTCGGAAGACTTCCAGTCCTTCTCGAAAATCTCTTCCATCTGCTTCACGATCTTCTTGTCCTTGAAGATCACCCCGACCTCGCGCCTCGCCTCCAGCTCCAGCTTGCGCAGGCTCTGGCTGCCGATGAAGGCGTGCTCGTCGTCCCGGATAATGGCCCGCAGATGCAGCCGCTGGTTCAACCGCCGCACCGGCACCGTGCCACCCTTCGTTGCCGCGCGTGACAAGATGCGAACTTCCAGGCCATCTGAGATCTTCTTGTTCAGAAGCTTCACAAATTCGCGGTCGCTGATCTTCATCTCGTACAGCAGCAGCTTCTTCTTCGCGCCGGAGATAAACTCCGTCAGCCGCTTGCGCGCGTTGATCGGACTGACCACCAGGTCATCCGCCTCCGGGGTAAACGGCTGCCGTTTCGAATCGCACTCGAACAGTTTCACCGCATCCTTCACCACGCTTGGCCGGCTCAGCGCCACTCCAAACGACCGGCTCAGGTCGATATCCATATGCGTGAAATTGAAGCCGAGAATGTACGCCACCTTCTCGTCAATCACGAACATCTTGCCGTGATACCGCACCAGGTCGTCGTTGGTGCGCGTCACCATCACGCCCTGCGCGATCAGCCGGCTTTCCAGTCGGCGCAGGTTCTTCTCTTCGCCCTGGTTGGTATAGGCAATCAGCGCCTGCACCGTCACACCCCGCCGCACGGCCGCAATCAGCGCCTTCTCAATCTCGGTTCGGTCAAACCGGAAGATCAGGATCTGAATCTTCTTTTCGGCGCCTCGCAACGCCTCGAGAATGGGTTTGATCCCACCCTCTGGCTGTATCAGCAGCTTCACGCGAACACCCTTACCCAGACCCTTGCCGGAAATAATCCACCCCATTTCATGGATGCAGAAAACGCCGCTGGGGATGTTTTTTCAATCGTTTAGGCTGCCGTAAGCCCACTTCCAGCCTCTAACCCTTTAGGGTCCCTGGAGTAAGGTTCCCAGCCCGGAGAGTGTTCATGTCTGCTCGTCATCTGTTCGTTTTAGTGCTCTGCTGTCCCATTGCTGCTCACGCCAATCTTCCAGCCCCGGATCACCTTGGGCCGGTGCTCCACGCTGCTCTCCAACCGCCTGTTCAACCCGCGGCCGAGCCAGCCCCGGAGCCCAACCCCACATCGCAACTCCCGCAACCGGCAGCCCAGCCGATCCCTGAGCCCAACCCAACCGTTCATCCCGCTCCGCCCTCAGATTCATCCGCTCCGGTACAGCCGCCCGCCCCGGTTATACGCATTGAACGCAGGCCCTCGAATGCTCCCCAGCCAGCGCCGGAACCGGAAAGCGCGAAGCGCGATAATCAGGACAACGACAAGCCGGTCAATCCGGCCGAGCTTCACAATCCCAGCCTCTGGCACGAACCTGGCAACATCGCCTCGCTCGACCTCTTCTATGGCCAGGGCGGCAAGCAAGGGATGCCCGTCCCACCCTTCATCTTCGAAGCCGAAGATAAACATGGCACCAATCCCAAGTTCGACGTCCGCGATGCCGCAGGGAAGAAGTGGCGCGTCAAGCTCGGTGAGGAAGTTCGTCCTGAGGTTGTCGCGTCCCGGCTGCTCTGGGCCACCGGCTACTACGTCAATGACGATTACGTCCTCACAAGTGCGGATGTCCTGGGCATCCATCTCAGCCGCGGGGGTGGCGAGGTCAAACACGGCCGCGTTGCCGAGGCCCGCTTCGCCCGCAA
>JAICMT010000253.1 GCA_025929125.1 Acidobacteriaceae bacterium
GGCATGGGCAAAATTCTCTGGCCGATCCGTAGGCGCTTTCTCGCCAGAGCCCAAAAACAAATGATGCAATGGATCCCCCGCGGGGAACGTCAAAGCGCCGCCGTCCTGCTGGACCGGCATGCCCATTGCCTTAATCCGTATCGCCAGCGCCGGATGATTGGGTGCCCATAGTCCAAAGTAGACGGGTCCATCGCCGCGCTGCTCCTTCGCGTAATATTCCGCAGTTAGCTCATCGGTGGGCGCCGGCGCGCTGATCAGCTCTAGTTCAGTGCCGTTGGGAAATTTAACGTGGACATTGCGAATACCGTCGGCATGGAAACGGCCGCCTGTTTTCAGCACGTTCCCGCACAGTAACTTCCGGTTACTCCGCAGCTCCCATTCTGGGGTGAACCTATGAAAGCGCCACTTGCGCCTCATAGGAGAACACCATGTCAGCAGCAATCGGATGCGATGCCCACAAGAAGTTCTCCGTCTTCGTCGCGATCGACAGTAAAGGCAAGCCCTCGCCTCCAGTCCGGGTCGAGCATCACCGGCAGATATACATCGACTTCCTGCATACCCTTCCGCCCGCAAGCGAGATCGCACTGGAAGCGACCGGCCACTGGTACTGGATGGTGGATGAGATGGAGAAGGCCGGGCATCGTCCACATCTTGCCAATCCGTCTGAGGCCAAGAAGCGAATGGGCGGCAGCAACAAGACCGACGCGCTCGATGCCAAGGGTCTAGCTATCCTGCTGCACAACGGCACACTGCCCGAGAGTTGGATTCCGCCCGGTGCGCTACGCGATAAGCGTGAATTGCTGCGTACCAGGGTGGCTCTGCGCGATCTCCGCACTTCACTCAAACACCGTATCCATGCCGGGATCGACCGTTATGGCCTCCAGGCCGATGCGATCACTGATCTCTTCGGGAAGAAGGGCCGTGCCTACATCGCCGGTGTTCTCAAGGCACTTCCACCTGAAACAGCGCAGATGATCGCGCTACAACTGCATTCCATCGACCAGATCGAGGAGAAGATCGCGGCCATCGAACTCCGCATCGACGACCAGCTCGAAGCCAGCCCGGAGATGAAGCTGCTACGCACCATTCCCGGCCTTGGTCCCATCCTCGCTCCACTGGTCTGGCTGGAGATCGGCGACGTGGACCGCTTCCCACGCGCCGAACATCTGGCCAGCTATGCCGGTCTGGTGCCGCGCATCATTGCCAGCGGTGGCCGCATCCGCCACGGCGGAACCTGCCGCAACGTCAACCACTACCTCAAGTGGGCCTTTGTCGAGGCCGCCAACTGCGCCGTCCGCGTCCATGCCTACCGCCAGAGCCATATCAGATTGCTCTATGACCGCCTTCATCCATCCAAAGGGCACGGTCGCGCCGTCGTTGCCGTCGCACGCCATCTGGCCGAGGCTTCTTACTGGGTGCTGCGGAAGAAGCAAGCCTACCGCGCCCCGCAACCGCGCATTGCCGGCTGACACACAACTTCGTCCAAGTTCGGATAAACGCGAGACACGTCTGACCGGCGCCATAGGTCTCGGGGTGAATGCGGCATCCGATCCAACATGCTCATGCCTCTTGGAAGGCGTATACATGGCTCCCGACGAAGCCGAATGCAACGAGCGCTCTGGACGGCAGGAACCACCTCACAGGGGAGGAGCAAGACAAAAGCAAAAACGCAGCTAAAGAAAAAGAACTAAGCCTCTGCCGCCCGCCAGCCTGTAAGGCCGCGCTCACAGCAATCTATTGCTCCAAAGACCCTCATCCGACGAAAAACAAATACAAATTCTCCCCTTGACAGAGGGCGCTTTCATACATGACGTGTCAGCCCTCAACCCGATGCCGTAGGCAGCGCCGCTTTCAGATAGCGGCTAGGCATGCCAGTGAACACGTATGCGATACCCGATCCAACACACACAGGCGAACCAGAGCGGCAGGCTGGTCAGCACACAGGAGAACAACAAGCCTGCCCGGAACATCCACTGACCTTGCCGCCGCGCGGCCACCGGGTCGTCCTTTCGCGCCCGTAGCTCGATGATCCAGCCGAGCGTGTAAAAGAGGTTTGCCATTGCGCCATAGAGAACGACCAGCACAACCAAGCCCATCGGCTCTATGACGTCATCCCCCAACGGGATCATCTTGGTCATCAACCATTCGCTCCCGGCGACAGTCGCCCCACCGATGACGAACAGTACAGCGTTGTAGACCAGCCGACGAAGCTCCCACCAGAGGATGACCCGACCGATGGTCATTTCTTGTCGAACGAGATGCCATAGTCAGGATCGGCAGAGATCGTCATGCCCCACAAGAAGCCCCTGCTGATTCCAGGCGCGGCTCCTCCAGCAAGATCGCCTTTATGGTCGTGCTCAACATCCAAAAACGGCTTCAAGACCAGGATTCCATAGGACGCCTTTTCTTTACCGGGTATGAGGCTTAACCTCCACGTCCCTTTTATGCTCGCCCGCGTGTGGTCGTTACGCACCACAGTTTGATCGAAGCTGTGATCCGGGTGCAGAACCAGAGTCGAGCGGCCCCAGTCTGCACTCGCTTCATAGGTTCCAGCTACGTCCCGGTCCGTGAGCGCACGGAAGCCGCAGCCCATCATGGACGCGCAGATTAACAACGCAGCAAAAACTCGTATCAGGCGCATGGGTTAGCCGCCTCCGCACGGGCTGGGCATCGTCTGTGTAAAGGTCTGCGTTACGTTCTGCCCTGGCCCACTATGGCTATCTATCGCATTTCTGTTGAAGTGGGAGCCGGTATATTGGTTGATCGCTCCTACACCAGCCGAGTAGCCGGAGAGCGAAGAGATGCCCGATACGTTAGAGAGCGTGATGGTCGTGACACCACCCGAAGTCTTGAAGTTGCCACTGTAGCCGCCCACTTCGGCCTGAACGTAATTGGGACTCCCAGAAGCGACATCTCCGGCGGTCTCTCGATATGCCGCACCAGACGGTTGACCTGCCGGAAAACTTGCAGGACATCCCGCCGCTTTATATGCCGCTAGCTGATTCTGGACATACGGACGATTGACCATTAACAAGGTCGCAGGATCATTCTGGCCATACGAGATGCTGGTCGGCAGTTGCCCGGCAGCCCAAGCATTGAAATAAGCCGAAGCCCAAGACGCGTCGTATTGAAAGCTCGACGTTGCAGAAGCGGTGGTCCAACTCGATGCTAGCGTCGAGTTCGCCGAACCGCTCCACGATCCGTACTGGATGTTGGCGTTCTGCCCGTTCGTGAGTAGAGCATTCTCGAATAGATCAGGGTTGACGTATGTTCCGCCTTGCCCAGAGCAGCCCGCTGCATTGCCAGTATCAGGATCGTCAGCGGAATCATAGCTTCCGTCATCCCAAACACATTCCATGCCACTCGGGTCGATGTTGATGAGCGGGTTGTTCCAAGCGTAACTGTACAGATTCAGGCTTTGCGGGTTAGCGAGACTTGCATACGCGAGACCTGATGGATCAGGGCTGGAGAACCTCCCCATCGCACTGCTGTAGTATCTTGCCCCGAAGTAGTCGAGCCCTGATTCTGTGTCTCTTTCTTTGCCGGTAAAGAGGTGTTCGGTAGGGATAGGCTGGCAGCTTTCGCCGTCGCCGTAGGGCAGGCTGGAGCATTGCTCCAGGGTGTCGCCGGCATAGTCGGTCTCGACTCGGCGCGTGCCCAAGGGGTCGTCGAAGTAGAAGGTCAGCGGCGCGCCTTGGGATGCCATCGCATAGGTCGCGAGCGGCGCGGCGCCGACCCAGACGTTGACGCGCGCGCTGACCATGGCTCCGGTAGACGGGCTCACGGTCGTCTCGGTCATCTGCTCGCCCTGCTGATTCAAAATGGAGTCCTTTTCGCTGCTCACCACAA
>JAICMT010000196.1 GCA_025929125.1 Acidobacteriaceae bacterium
CCCCCGACCCAAGTGAGATGCAGAGGATGCCGACAGGGGTTCCGTTCGCCTCAGGCGAAGAGGGTAAAGAATACGGAGTCGAGGGGCATGGAATGGACGGGGCCCATGAGCTTTCCGGTGGCTCCGTCGCGGCGGAAGACGGTGACGGTGCCTGAATCCTGATTGCCGCAGAGCAGCCAGCGGCCGCTGCGATCGAGCGTGAACTGGCGAGGCGTGCGTCCTCCGCAGGGGATGCGCTGGATGAGGGTGAGCGGGCCCTCGTCGGCGATGGCGTAGACCACCAGCGTGTCCTCACCGCGGTTGGAGGCGTAAAGGAAGTTGCCGTCGGCAGAGATGGCGAGCTCGGCCGCAGTATTTTTTGCGGCGGGAAAATCATGGGCGATGGTTTTGACCACCTCGTCGGTATTGATCAGCAATGCGTGTGGCGCGGTGCGGGAGCTGGTGGTGGTCCAAAGAAAGCGGTCGATGGTGGAGTCGAGCTCGTTGATGGAGTAGACCCAGCGGCCGTTGGGATGGAACGCGATATGGCGCGGCCCGGCGCCGGGATGCCCCACGGAGAACATCGTGGGCGAGCCGAGCTTCGCGTGGGCCGCATCGACGGTAAAGATGGAGATTTTGTCGGTGCCGAGATCGCTGACCAGGAGGAAGCGGTTATCCGGCGAGAGATGCGTGGAATGCGGGTGGGAAGAGTCCTGCCGGACGGAGTTGGGGCCGCGTGGTCCAAAGGGGGGCTCTCTGTAATCCAGATGCTCGACTGGGCCTTCCAGCGCTCCACCGGGCAGGATGGAGTAGGTGCTGATGGAGGCGCCGAGGTAGTTGGCGACGAAGGCGGTGCGAAAGGTGGCATCGAGCGAGATATAGCAGGGGCCACCGCCGCCGGAGCTGACCTGACTGATTTTGACGAGCGCACCGGTGGCCGGATTCATGCGGAAGCTGGTGACTGCACCGGCAGTGTCGAGCTCGTTGACGGCATAGAGAAAACGCTGGCCTGCCTCCTGCTGCGAGGTGGCGAGAAAGGAGGGACGCGCTGTCTCCGCAGCGAGTTGCGGGTGCGAGAGGGCGCCGGTGGCGGGATCGAATCGCGAGATATAGATGCCGCGGGCGATGCCTTTCGCGGTGTCGGTGCCGAAGTAGACGAAGCTGGGCTGAGGCGGCTGCGGTGCGCTGCGGAAACGGCCGGTGAAGATGCCGGAGCCCTGCGCCTGCGCCTCAGGACCGATGCGCGGCAGGGCGGCGAGGGCGGGAAGTGTCAGCAGAAATCGGCGGCGGGTGAACATGGTGCAGGGCCTCCGGTGAGGAAATGGAGCTGCGACGAGTCCGGCAGTGCTGCGGCAGAACCCGATGGATGGAAGCGTCGGAATGTGCCTCGGCTAGGGTCGAATGGTGCGAGTTTCATCCGGAGCGGGCATGGCGCGGGACTCGATGCCGGGCTCGAGCGGTTCGCCGGGCAGAGCGATGCCGAGCGCGTGCTCCGGCTGTTCATCGTCGTTGATGACGGGAAGCGTGGGCAGGCGCACGGTGCCGCCTGCCTCCTGCACGATGGCCTCGGCCTGCTCCAGCACCTCGTCGACGGTCATGGTGTACATTTCGCGTCCGTTATCGTATCCGGATTCGATGGCCTGCTTGAGGTAACGGCCGGCGATCTGGGCGGCGAGGTAGTCCGTGATGACCTTGCCGTTGCGGCGCTTCTGCTCGATCCAGGCAATGTTGGGTAAGGCGATCCAGACCGGCTGTCCGTTGACGGCGAAGCGAATGTCGGTAGCGTCAGCGTGCCGGGTGGCGATGGCCACGATGGTGGCGCGCCACTGGCAGTGGAGCTCCTGGCCGGTCCAGCGGTCCGTTACCGTGAAAGCCTCATACATGCTTCCAGCTTAAAGGACTGGCTGCGCCGGGGCAAGGATGGGCGCGCCGCGTGAGAGCTTCTAAGGCGCGATTCTGCGCAGGTGTGGGGCCAGTTACGGTTTGCGGCTGCGTGGCTTGCCGGCAGTGCCGGGCTTCGAGCTCTGCAGCACAGCCTCGGTCTGGCGGCGCATGATCTCCGTGCATGCCTCGCAGAAGTCCTTGATGGTTTCCAGTTGGCTGGTGGAGTAGCGGCTGACCATGGCGGCGGTTTCGCGGCCCAGCGCTTCATAGAAAGGCGCGATCTTTGCCGCTGCGTCCGAGTGGCAGAGCTTCAGGAACACCTTGCGGCGATCGGAGTCGCTGCGCTCGCGCCGGGCGAGGCCTGCGCGTTCCAGGCGATCAATAGCGGCGGTGATGGCTCCGGTGGTGAGGCCGGTGAAACGCGCCAGGTCTCCAGCGGTGACCTGCTTATAGCGATCGATGTAGTCGAGGCATTTCAGGTCCGTGACGGAAACGCCGGCCACGTTGGCGATGGCCTGATGAAAGAGGATGCTGCGCGCGCCGAGCTCGCGGCCTACCTCAGTGCCAACCTGGTGTTCCAGATGCTTGCGCTTGTTCTCACGAGCCATTTCGCTGTATGGTAAATTATCTTAATTATTAAGATAATCATTTCGTGAGGTAATGGGGAGATGGGTGGGCAGCGGCGGATATTGATTGTCGGAGCAGGCGTGGCGGGCCCTGTGCTCGCGGTGTTTCTGAAGCGCGCGGGAATCGAGTGCCATATCTTCGAGGCGCTGCCGGGGATCAGCGACAGCGGTGGGGCACTCGGGATCGCCGCCAATGGCATGGCTGTGCTGGCCAATGCGGGTGTGGCGGAGTTACTGCGCGACGTGAGCGTGTGCAGCGGAGAGCTGCGGTTTGAAAACGAGAGCGGCGGCGTGCTTGCGGTGGCTCCGGCCGTCGATGGGAGGCGCTATGGACAGACGGGCATCTCGATCACGCGGGCGGCGCTGCACCGCACGCTGGTGGAGTATGCCGAGCGGCAGGGCATCGCGGTGCAATACGGCAAGCGGCTAGCGGGTATCGAGGACCGGCCCGACCGGCCGATTGTTGCGGTGTTTGCCGACGGCTCCTCGGCTGAGGGTGACGTGATCGTGGGTGCGGATGGAATCCGCTCCCAGGTTCGGCAGGCGGTGATGCCGGATGCGGCTGGGCCTGCGTATACCGGGATGATGACACTCAGCGGATTCAGTCCTTGCCTGGAGCAGGGCGTGGTTGCGCGATCTCCGCAGCCGATGCATTTTGTCTTCGGGCAGAAGGCGTTCTTCGGATACTTCAACACCGTCACCCCGGAGGGGCCGCGCACGGTGTGGTGGAGCACGTTTGCTGCGCCACTCTCCGCTAAAAACGAGCTGAAACAAGCGAGCACGGCGGAGCTCCGCAAACGGCTGATGGAGCTGCACTGCGACTGGGCTGCGCCGGTGCCGAACCTGATTGGTGATGCGCCCGAGCTGTTGGGGATCGCCATTCACGATGTGCCCAGCCTGCCGCGGTGGAGCGCGGGACGCACTATTCTGATCGGCGATGCTGCGCATGCGGTGGCGCCGCACTCCGGACAGGGCGCGTCGATGGCGCTCGAAGATGCGCAGATGCTTGCGTTCCTGCTGCGCGATGGGTTCGAGAATCCGGGCGAGGTCTTCCGCAAGTTCGAGCAGCTTCGGCGACCACGCACGGACAAAGTGATTGCGATGGGCCGGCGCAATGCTCAGCGGAAGGAGGCCATCCCGCGGGCAGCGTACTGGATTCAGCAGCAGGTGCTGCGTGTGGTGATCCCGCTGGCGTTCGGCCGCGCGCAGGACCGGCTGCTCCGCTACAGGGTGGAGGACCAGCTACAGCAGCCGAGATGAAAGCAGCACGTGAACCACCACGGCGCGGAGCAGCTTTGCCGGCGAATGCTCATCGCTGGGCGAGATTGGGGAACAGCGCTCTCCATGAGCCATCGAGGGCGAGCCAGCGTTGCGTGCTGAACCAGCTGGTCGCCATCTCGGGAACGTGCAGCAGGCCGTGACCCTTGCCGCAGATCAGCTCGGTCCCGTGCCATGCGAGGAAGCTCCGCGAAGGATGGCCGACGCGGGCGGGATTCGAGAGCAGGCCCAGGCACACGGGGCAGCGCAAACGCTGATCGCGCAGCGCCCAGCGAAAGGCGAACAGCAGTCCGGTAAATGAGGTGAACAGCTCGATGCACGCGGCCTGATCCACTGGGACGTTTGCCGGTCCGAAGCTGACGGCCAGCGAAGTGCAGGCGACGAGTCCGATGAGGCACGTCAGCTTCATCGCCAGAAACGCCCAGCGCCTCCAGCGAATTTCACTGAAGCGTGGATGGTGCGCGGCGGGGTACTCGCCTAATGGCAGCGGTGTCGTGGCGGGCAGCGCTAGGCAAGCGAGGAACAGTGCGAACAGCAGGGTCGAGATCGGTCTCGGAGTGCGATCAGCGATGGGAGTGCACACGAACGGGATATTCTCGCCGGCCTCGCTGGTGGTGAAGCTCCAGCGGCGGCCGTGTCCCTGCTGCTGCCCTGCCGTGGTGAGTTCCGCGATGGCGTAGCCGGGCGTGTCGTGCTCCATCTGTGAGAGCTGTGCGTCGGAGAGCAGGAGCACCATATCGACCTCGGGAAGGATGCGTTC
>JAICMT010000229.1 GCA_025929125.1 Acidobacteriaceae bacterium
CCGCTGCCCCGATCGGTCCAAGCAACAGGATGATGAAGAGCCAATAAGTATCCGGGCGGCGCTTAATGAAATGCAGGATCGCCGCCACCTGCAGTAGCAGGCCCCAAGGATAGAAGAGGCTGGTCAGATATCCCATGCGGTCGAGTTTCCCCGCGCCAGATTACAACGGGTATCCATTTCGGGGAAATCGTTTTCTGCGTTCCTCTTGATCGCGCTCAGCGTCCCAGGTGCAGCAGAGGCACTAGGCTGGAGTAGTCGTCAGTCCAGACCCGCAGCTCCGGCCGCCGCTCGATGGGAACCGCAGCATCCCGTACAGCCGGCGCGCTGAAAAACGTCTTATTGGCTGAAACCAGCACCCAGGTCGCGCGGTAAGCTCCCTCTGCAGGCACGGCGAAGCTCTCCACCACTCGCGACTGCATACCCTGATCCTCGGCCACGCGGTCGATCTCCGGCACAAGGTCCACGTAGGAGTTCGAAACGTGAAAAGCGATAACGCCACCCGGCGCAAGCTGCTTTCTATACAGTTGCAACGCCTCGCGGGTCAGCAGGTGCAGCGGGATTGCGTCTCCGGTAAACGCATCGATCACTAGCACATCGAAGTTATGCCGCGGCTCACGCGCCAGCGCTACCCGGCCATCGCCATTCACGATAGTGACGGCTGCCGCGGACTCGCGCAGATAGGTGAACAGGTTGCGTGCAATCGGCTCCACGAGCGGGTTGATCTCGTAAAAGCGGATGGCGTCTCCCGGCCGGCCATAAGCCGCAAGGGTGCCAACGCCCAACCCAACCACTCCGATCTTGCGTGCGCGGCCGGCGCAGCAGTTCTCAAGCGCAAGGCCTACGCCGGAGTCTTCCCCGTAGTAGGTTGTCGGCCGCTTCCTGTGGTCCACATCGGACAACATCTGTGTACCATGCCGGATGCGTCCGTTCATCAGAACCCGGACCGGCCCGGCGGCACGAGCTGCGTCGGCAGTGTCGTTCCCCTGGTCCTCATAGTCGGCAGCAACGACGCGCAGCGAGCCATAAAAATTCCGCACCCTCACCATGGCATTTTTGCTGAATTGAATGCGGAGCGCCACTGTCGTGCTCAGCAGCAGCACGCTGGCCGTGATCCACAGTGCCCGTTGCGACCATCCTTCCTCCCAGAGCACCAGCACTCCCAGCACTGCCGAAATCAGAAATGCAAGCGCCAGATCGTAGTTGGCGCGGAAGATCAACGGTGAGGCAATCGCAACCAGAAAGGTGCCGCTGACCCCACCGGCCGCGATCCACAGATAGAACTCCGTGCTGCGCGTCACGTCCGCCGGATGAAGACGATAAGTCTCGGCATGGCAAAACCAGCAGACGATGAAGAGCTCAAACAGATAAAACAGCACGGCGATCCGGATTGGCAGCCGCGTGTCCACGCGGGAGAGCGCGTAGCCTAGGCTCGCAAGCATTACGATCATCAGCCGGGACACCACCCCGCGTCGATACACCGCCGGAAACTCGAATGCCACCACGAAGCTGAGTAGATACACGCCCAGCGGCAGCACCCAGAGCAACGGAATAGGCGCGATGTCCTGGCTCAGATGGCTGGTTACCGCCGCCAATTGCACGGAGGCACCCATGGGCAGCAGGAACCACATCCAGCGCTGCTTCGCCGACACCATCTCGCGCACCTGCTCCGCCGGAGATGGTGCGCTGGCTGAAACTGGGCCCCCGCCATCTCTCATGACTCGCTCCCCAAGCCACAAAGACGCCGCAAGATAAATCAGAAACGCTGCCGTCCAGGAACTTCGCTGCGCCTGCAGGCTCAGGTGCGGCTCAATCAGGCTGGGATACATGGCCAAAGCCAGCAGCGATCCCGCATTCGAGACGGCAAACAGCCGGTATGGGACCGGCTCCCGCATCTGCCGCGTCCACCACACTTGCAACAAAGGAGTGGTGGAGCTCAGAAGTACAAACGGAATTCCGATGCTCGCGCCGAGAGTGGCGAAGATGGAGCTGACCGGATGCCTCGCTGCGTCCCAGTTCAGCTTCAGATTCAATCCCATGCCGCGAAGCGCGGACTGGAATATCACGGGCGCCAGAAGCACCGCCGTCGCGGCGCATGCAAGCAATGCATGCACCCACAGACGCCTCTGCCGCGCGGCCCAGTGGGCATACAGATAGCCTGCCAGCAGCGCAGCCTGAAAGAACACGAGACATGTGATCCAGACTGCAGACGATCCGCCGAGCAAAGGCAGCAGTTCCTTTGCCGCCATAGGCTCCATGGCGAACAGCAGGAATGCGGACAGGAACACCAGGCCGCCATAGAGCACGCGGATCGGACGCATAGGAGAGTGCAAACAGAATAGCGGCAGAGTTCCCTCGGCAACGAATCAAACCTGCAACCCCAATCGATGGCCTGCTCCGATACAATTTCGGCGGAGCAGCCCCATGATCCCCAAGACCTCGATGCCCCAAGCCCTTGTTGCCATACTCCTGTTCAGCTCGTTCGCTCTTGCCGCCCAGACGGCTCCTGTACCCGCCGCTTCCGCAGCGAGCCCGCATCCGTACACCATGCTGTACGTCTTCGGCGACAGCTACTCCGATTCCGGATCAGGCTATATCGACGGCAATGGACCCACGGCAGTCGTTTACCTCGCGCAGCGGCTTGGCATTCCCTTCACCTGGTACGGCGACCCGCACAGCCAGGGCAAAGGGCTCAACTTCGCCGTCAGCGGAGCGCAGACCGGAGTCGGAGCCGGACGCCGCTACCCCACAGGCGAGTTCCTCGGCTATGGCATGAAGAACCAGGTCGACACCTTCGTCCAGTTCACCGGGCTTGGGTTCATCCCCGCGATCGACGCTGGCGACACGATGTTCTTCTTCGCCGGTGGACTCAACGATCGCGGCAAGCCCGAGGGCTTTACGCGCAGCAATATCGAGTCCGAAATCGACACCCTCTACAATCTGGGAGCACGCCGATTCACAGTTGCGCTGCTGCCCACCAGGATTCCGCAGTTTGCCACCGCCGGCACAGCCTTCAACCCGGAGCTCGCAAAGATTCCCGCGGAGGAGCGCGCCAGACACCCTGACATTCGCATTGCTCTCAGCAACTGGGGACTCTACATGGACGAGGTCATCACCCACCCGGAGAAGTACGGCATCACAGACACCACTCATCCCTGCGCTGGCCGCTTCATTCACCACGAAGATGAAATACCTTGCGCGAATCCCGATGCGCACTTCTTCTATCACGAGGGGCATCCCTCCACCGCCGTCCACCGGCTAGTCGGGGAGATGCTCTACCAGGAAGCCGTCCGGCAGGCGCCGTAAGCTATACCGCGATGGTGAAGGTGTCCTCGGTTCGGGTAACCGCCCTATACATCGTGTCCCGCTCGAACGGGACGCGCCCAGCTTCGGTGATCAGCCGAACCAGGTCTGCGCGCCGCATCCCCTGTGGAGTGGTCGCGCCGGCATCATGGTAAATCTTCTCTTCGACGACTGTGCCGTCGATGTCATCGGCTCCAAACCGCAGCGAGATCTGCGCCATCTCGGGCGACACCATCTGCCAGTAGCTCTTGATATGCGCAAAGTTGTCCAGCAGCAGACGGCCGATCGCGATCTGTTTCAGATCCATGATCCCGGTGGTCTTGGGGATATGGGCCAGCGCCGTGTTGTCGGGATGAAATGCTAGCGGAATAAACGTCTGGAACCCACCGGTGTCATCCTGAACTTCGCGCAACCGCAGCATGTGGTCTACGCGGTCTTCCTCGTTCTCTACATGGCCGTAGAGCATCGTCGCGTTCGACTTGAGCCCGGTCCTGTGCGCCAGTCGGGCTGTCTCCAGCCACTCGCCCCCGTCGATTTTGTGGTCGCAGATGATATGCCGCACCCGGTCCGCAAAGATCTCCGCCCCGCCGCCCGGGCAGGAATCCAC
Source organism: Acidobacteriaceae bacterium (assembly GCA_025929125.1). Lineage (GTDB taxonomy): Bacteria > Acidobacteriota > Terriglobia > Terriglobales > Acidobacteriaceae > Edaphobacter. Next base: position 3,908 of record JAICMT010000229.1, read on the forward strand.
TCCCGCCTCCTTCATCCGCCGCAGCGTCTCTTCGAGAGTCATCTTGCCGCGCCGCGCCAGGAATGCAACCTCCACCATCGTGAACGCCTTGACGTGGACCTTGGGGTAACGCTGCTTCAGCCCGCGCACCAGATCCATAAAGTACTCAAACGGGAGGTCGGGGTGCAGGCCTCCGACGATGTGGAACTCGGTGAC
>JAICMT010000523.1 GCA_025929125.1 Acidobacteriaceae bacterium
AACACGCGCAGTGGTGCCGCGGCCCCCATTGCTGTTTAGCAATTCGAGCTTGCCGCCATGTTTCCGCATTATCCCTTGAGAAACCCAGAGGCCGAGGCCCGTACCGCGTTCGCCTTTGGTCGTGAAGAAAGGCTGAAAAAGCTGGGGTAAGACCTCAGGCGGGATGCCGGGTCCATTGTCAACGACTTCTACAACTGCGCCTTCTTCGGGAGAAGCACCCGGCCCGTCGACTTGAGGGTCCTGATCTCTGGCGCAAATGTGAATAGCCCCGCCCTCGCCGGCCGCTTCGGCGGCATTGCCGATGATGTTGGTGAAGACCTGCCGCAGTTCGGCCGGATAGCCCTCAACAGTAATTCCCTCAGGAAGCTCGGATGTGACGGAAACACCCAGAGCATGGAAACGGCCCTCCATCAGGAGCAGCAGGTCTTCCAGCATCTCTTTCAAATTAATCGCGACCGGAGCGCGAGATTCCCGGTAGAGGCTGAGCATCGCCCGGCTGATCTGCGTGACGCGCGCCAGCTCTGTCTGAGCAATGTCCAGAAAGTGCTTCGCCTCTGCGTCGTGGGGGTCGTGCTGCAGCAGATAAAGAAGGTTGGCTACCGAGTCCAGCGGATTATGAATTTCATGCGCTATGGTGGCGGCCAATCGCCCGGCGACTGCAAGCTTCTCGTTTGCGACCAGGGCCGCGCGGGTGCGCCGCTGCATGGTGATGTCACGAAAAACGAGCACCACGCCCAGCAATTCTCCATCGGCATCGCGGATAGGCGCGCCACTGTCGTCGACGGCAATCTCAGTACCATCTCGGCGAAGCAGCAACGTGTGGCCGGACAGGCTTGCCACTTTGTCCAGGCGCTTCACCCTGCTGACTGGATCCTCCAGGGGCTCCCGCGTGTCTTCGCTCACGATGCGGAAGACTTCGGCTAATGGACAGCCTCGAGCCTCCGATTCCGGCCAGCCGGTAAGCTCCTGGGCCACGGGGTTGATTGTTTGCACCCGTCCCTCTTTATCGCAAGTAATGACGCCATCACCGATTGAGGCGAGGGTGATTCTCAGATTCTGTTCGGATCGGAAGAGCTCCTCGGCACGGCGTTCCTGCTTTTCGAGCGAACGCAGGAAGGCTATCGAGACCGCCTCCATCCTGTCGTGCGTAAACAAGCCGATGATGATCCCCATAGCCAAAGCAGCAATATAAAGGATCAAAAAGACATGATAGCTCTGCGACTTCCATGCTTCTGCGCGAGCGGAGCGTTGCCCCTCCGCATCGGACTGGATCTTCGCCAGAAGCTTGCGCATGGCATCGATGCGGCTGCGCCCAGTAAGATTCAGGTCCACATCGTCTACGGGACGATGCTCGGCCACCGCGCTAATGACGGGCCCGGCGAAATCGTCCAGCCACTCACGGTGCTGCGTTCTGAAGTCGTCGAGGAGGGGCCGATGGGTGTCATCGAGCACCTTATAAAGTTCTTGCACAGTCCTAGAGAGCGGCCCCGCAGCCTGTTTGAAAGGCGCGAGGAAACGCCGATCCCCCGTGATCTGGTACCCGCGGACGCCGGTCTCTTC
>JAICMT010000392.1 GCA_025929125.1 Acidobacteriaceae bacterium
CTCGGGCGGCCTTTCTCATCGTGCGAACTGCTTCGTTTCGTTTTTCCCGCGGCGGCATTCCTCAGCCGAGCGTGGGCATCGAGGTGTCCACGCCAGTGCGGATGCCGGTCGGCCAGCGTGCCGTGATTGTCTTCAGCCGCGTATAGAAGCGCACGCCTTCCATGCCGTGGATGGCGTGATCGCCGAACAGGGAGCGCTTCCAGCCCCCGAAGCTGTTGAAGGCCATGGGCACGGGAATGGGAATGTTGATGCCGACCATACCTACCTGGACATTGTTGGCGAAGGTGCGGGCGGTGTCTCCATCGCGGGTAAAGATCGAAGTGCCATTGCCAAACTCGTGGCTGTTGATCAGGTCAAGCGCAGTAGCGAAGTCTTTGGCGCGGACGATACCGAGCACAGGGCCGAAGATCTCTTCCTGATAAATCTTCATCTCCGGCTTCAGGTGGTCGAAGAGGCAGGCTCCCACGAAGAAGCCCTCGCCCTTGGGCAGCGCGGAACTGCGGCCGTCGACCACCAGCTCGGCGCCTTCAGTCTTGCCCTGGTCGAGGTATCCACGGACACGTTCCAAGTGCGCTCCGGTGACCAGCGGACCCATCTCGGCGGCGGGGTCGGTGCCCGCCGCGATCTTGAGTGCGTCGATGCGCGGGCGCAATTTCTCGATCAGCGCGTCGGCCGTCTTGTTGCCCACGGCCACGGCGACCGAGATCGCCATGCAGCGCTCGCCGGCTGAGCCGTAGGCCGCTCCGACCAGCGCGTCGGCGGCCTGATCGAGATCGGCGTCTGGCATGACGATCATATGGTTCTTTGCACCGCCCAGCGCCTGGACGCGCTTGTTGTGAGCGGTCCCGGTGCGGTAGACGTACTCGGCAATGGGTGTGGAGCCGACGAAGCTGACTGCGGCGATGCCGGGGTGTTCAAGGATGCCGTCGACGGCTTCCTTATCGCCGTGAAGAACGTTGAAGACGCCGTCCGGCAAGCCCGCCTGCTTGAGCATCTCGGCGATGAGCACGGCGGCGCTGGGATCGCGTTCACTGGGCTTCAGCAGGAAGCAGTTGCCGCACGCAAGGGCGACGGGGAACATCCACATCGGAACCATCGCCGGGAAGTTGAACGGAGTGATGCCGGCGACGACTCCAAGCGGCTGGCGCATGGACCAGGAATCGACGTTAGTCCCAACCTGCTCGGAGAATTCTCCCTTGATCAGGTGAGGGATGCCGGTGGCGAACTCGACCACCTCAAGGCCACGGGTCGCTTCGCCGCGCGCGTCGGAGAGGACCTTTCCATGCTCGGCGGTGATGACCTGGGCGATCTCTTCCAGCCGCTGCTCAAAGATCTCGCGGAAGCGGAAGAGTACACGGGCGCGGCGCAGTGGCGGCTGCGCGGCCCACGCCGGAAAGGCAGCGCGGGCGGCAGCCACTGCCGAATCGAGCTCGGCGCGGCTGGCGAGCGGAACCAGCGCCTGCACCTGGCCGGTGGCGGGGTTGTAGACCTTAGCGGTGCGGCCGGAGGCGCCGGCGACGGTACGACCATTGATCCAGTGTTCGATCGAGCGGAGCGAGTCGGCGGCGGAGGCTTGGGCGGAGGGCAGGACGGCTGTAGACATGGGTTTACCTCAACCACACTAGATTAGTTCATCAGGTAGACGATGCGAAACCCGCTGGGCCGGCGATGGGCGGTTAGCGGCTCGAAGGTGACGGACGGGTGCTGCTGTAATCTGGGCGCGTGCGGTCGATTGCAATTTTTGATGGTGGGGCACAGCCCACGGAGCTTGGGCTCGGCTGCGCGGCGATGCTGGGCAGGAGCAGCCGGCGCGAGTCGCTGCGAGCCCTGGGCGCTGCCTGGGATGCGGGAATCACGCTTTACGATACGGCTCGATCCTATGGGTACGGCGAATCGGAACGGCTGCTGGGCCAGTTTTTCGCCGGTGAGCGGCGCACGAGAGCGGTGATCTCCACCAAATTCGGGATCGTGCCGGCGTCGCGGAATTGGAAGCAGCGACTCAAGCCGCTCGCGCAGTTGGCGGTGAAGACTGTCCCTGCCTTGAGGGGCTTTGCGCGGCAGCAGGGCGCAGGCCAACTGACCGCGGGCGTGTTCTCCGTGGATGGTCTGAAGGTCAGCCTGGAAGCCAGCTTGCGTGAGCTGCGCACGGATTACGTGGACATCTTGCTGATGCACGCAGCGCCACTTGGAGTCCTGGACAACGGCGAGCTCATGGAGGCCCTGGAGCGGCTAGTGGAAGCAGGAAAGGTGCGGATGGCGGGGATCTCGGGCGAGCCGGAGGTGATATCTGCGGCCTTTGCTCAACGGCCCAAAGGGCTGCGGACGGCGCAGTTCGCGATGAACCTGGGCGACCTAAAACTTGCGGCTGAAACGGAGGAGGTGGCCCGACAGAGTTGGTTTCTAGTTGCGAACCATCCATTTGGCGGAGCTAGGGGAGTGGCTCAGTTCGGACGGCGAATCGAAGCGCTGCATCGGAATACGGCGCTGGAGGCCGGCCTGCGCGAGAAGCTGAGGCCGGATGCTGCACTCATGCCGGAGCTGGTGCTGAACCTGATCCTCAATGGCAGCGGCGTGCACGCGGCGATCCCCGCGATGATGCAGCCGCGCCATCTGGAGGCAAACGTTAGGGCTGTGGAGCACTGCCGGTTCAGCGAGCAGGAGCTGGCGGTGCTGCTACGTTTGTTCTTAGGACCAGAAGAATCCAGGACAAGTTAGTTCGGCGCGACGGGTGCAAGGTCTTTC
>JAICMT010000456.1 GCA_025929125.1 Acidobacteriaceae bacterium
CCGCTGGGCGAGGACGCCGCTCGCGTATTGAAGGAAACGGCGGAACGGCTGCGCGACAACGATCCCTACCAGCATCCGCTCTATGCGGGACAGATGCTGAAGCCGCCGCATTCCATTGCGCAGGCGGCGTATGCGCTGGCGATGCAGCTGAATCCGAACAACCACGCGTTGGATGGAGGACGCGCGAGCTCCGCGATCGAGATGGAAACTGTAGCGGCGCTGGCAAAAATGTTCGGGTGGAGCGAGCATCTGGGACATCTGACCAGCGGGGGAACGTTCGCCAATCTGGAGGCGCTGTGGGTGGCAGGGCGGCTCGCTCCGGGGCTCGCGATTGCGGCATCGGACCAGGCGCACTACACCCATGCGCGGATCTCGGCGGTGCTGGGGCTGCGGTTTGTCCCGATTCCAACCGATGACCGCGGCCGCATGGACTTGAATGCCTTAGAGAGCGCGCTCGCAACCGGTCAGATTGGCACGGTGGTGGCGACGCTGGGTACAACGGCATTGGGAGCGGTGGATCCGCTGGATCGGATTCTGGATCTGCGGTCGCAGTATGGGTTCCGGGTGCACGGAGATGCGGCGTACGGTGGCTATTTCACGCTCGCGGAAAATCTGGGGGTCCACGCTCGCGCGGCTCTGGATGCGGCTGTCGAGGCCGACTCGCTCGTGATCGATCCGCATAAGCATGGGCTGCAGCCCTATGGCTGCGGATGCGTGCTGTTCCGCGACCCCGGCGTGGGGCGGTTCTACAGGCATGACTCCCCGTACACGTACTTCACGTCGAAGGAGCTGCACCTCGGGGAGATTTCACTTGAGTGCTCGCGACCTGGCGCTGCGGCGGTGGCGTTGTGGGCGACGCAGAGGCTGCTGCCCTATGAACGTGGAGGTGAATTCGCACGCGGACTGGAAGCAGGGCGCGAGGCTGCGCTGGACCTGCGGGTAAGGCTTGCCAGGAACGATCGGTTTGTTGTCCCAATCGGAGAGCCTGAGCTGGACATCGTGTGCTGGACGGCGAGGAGCAGGACACCGGCCGAGTCGTCGGCGCGAGCCAGGCAGCTATTTGAGGAGGCTCGGCGGCGTGATCTGTTTCTTGCGCTCGCGGAGTTACCGGCGCGGATGTTTCCGGGCGGAAGCTGGTCGGCTGAGCCAGCACACGGGGAAACCGTGACATGCCTGCGGTCAGTTCTGATGAAGCCGGAGCACAAGGCGTGGCTCGACGAGATCTGGGCCCGGTTGAGCTCGGCTGCGGACGCAGTCTTCGGCCGCTGAGCGTTCTTTTAGTTTCACGACGGGAGGAAGAGGTTTGCTAAACTGAAGTGCATAAAAAGGCTGCGAAATCGCTCAAAAACAGCTGGCCGGATATTTCTGGTCAACCGCTGGAGCGAAGTGGGTATCCAATGGTGTACAGACACTCACGTACAAGTTCCCTTAGGCCGCCGCCCTGGTTTTCTGCAGCGCTCCCCGGCCGAAACACAACTCCCTTTGCACGAAGGATAAACCTCCCGCATGAGCTTGCCGACAAACCCCTCCCCCGCAGCTGACCAGGCCAGCCTGTATCTTTCCGCCCGCCGTATCGCTTACTTTTCCATGGAGATTGCCCTCGCACCCACGGTCCCGACCTACTCGGGAGGCTTGGGAATGCTTGCGGGCGATACGCTGCGCTCCGCGGCGGATACAGGCGCGCCGATGGTGGCGGTTTCGCTGGTGCATCGGCGCGGCTACTTCCGCCAGCACCTGGATGCGCAGGGTCAGCAGACGGAGTCCGACGTGCCGTGGGAGCCGGAGAAGATACTGCCCAGCGCCGGCGAGGTGGTCACGATCCAGATGCAAGGGCGGGAGCTGAAGGTGCGCGCCTGGCGCTTCGACGTGGTGGGCGTTGCCGGGCACATTGTGCCGGTGTTTCTGCTGGATACGGACATCGAGGGCAACGATCCGTACGACCGCCGTCTGACCGACCACCTGTACGGGGGCGATACCTATTACCGGCTGTGCCAGGAGACGGTGCTTGGGCTGGCGGGAATTGCGATGCTGCGGGCGCTCGGGATCAATCCCGAGGTGTATCACATGAACGAAGGCCACGCCGCGCTGCTCAGCATCGGTCTGCTGGAAGAGCGGCTGGAGGACCGGCCGCTGGAGCAAGCTTCGGAAAGGGATGTGAATGCGATTGCCCAGCAGTGCGTGTTTACGACCCATACGCCGGTTC
>JAICMT010000352.1 GCA_025929125.1 Acidobacteriaceae bacterium
ATCACTGAGCGTAAGTTTATGTTCGGCCAGGAAGCTTTCCACGTTACCGCGGAGATTCTCCATGACCACCTTCGGCACGTCAGGCGACAGCACAATGGTGAAGCCTGCGTCGCCGATGTCCCAACCCATCACGTATTCGGTGTTGCGGTAAAACGTCGAGCGCGTCGCCAGAATGCGGGGCCCGGGAGAAGGTGCGGCGGGCAATTTCACTTGATCGCCGGAAATCACCACGGCGGCGGCGCCATCTCCGAACAGGCCGCAGGAGATTAGGTTCGCAATCGACTGGTCATCATCCTGCCAGGTAAGCGAGCACAGCTCCACTGAGAGCAGTAGCGCGATCTGATCCGGGAATGCGCGAACGTAGTCGGCGGCACGCGCGATTCCCGCAGCGCCGGCGACACACCCAAGCCCGAAAATCGGCGTGCGTTTTACGCTCTCCGGAAAAGGAAGGCGGTTAATAAGCCTTGCATCCACCGTGGGGCTTGCAATTCCGGTCACGGAAGCAAAAAAGATAGCCGAGATGTCGGCCGAGGACAGCCCCAGCGGCGTGAGAGCCTCCTGAATTGCCCGCTCGCTCAGTTCCACCGCATTGGAGATCCAGAGGTCGTTCGTCACTTTGAAGCCCTTGAGCGCCGGATACTGCTCCAGCGGCAGGACGAAGTGACGAAAATCCACACCGCAGTTGGCATGCAGGCGAGTGAGCAGCCGCGGCTCAGGCATTTTGTGCTGCCAGCGGTTGCGAAGCGCTTCTGAAACTTCCTGCTGCGAGTAGCGATGAGGAGGTAAGGCCGTTCCGACTGACGAGATCCGCATGCGTTCTAAGGGCTGCTTTCCTGGTTTCTGGTGCGCCGCGGTTCCCCGGTGAGCTGAGCCGGACACTAATGAATTCTGTCACGTTCCCGCACATACAGACTGTTGTGTGGGAACTCATGTGACAGGAAGGTCAAAATATCGCGCGCCTTCTGATGCTGACCGTCGCGTATAGCGGCTACGGCCAGCATCATTCGGGCGAACGGCGCAAGATAGTGCCCCTTGGTTGCCGTTATGTTCAGCAGCCTGAGGCCTTCGGCTTTATCCGTTCCCGCGCCGGTCCAGCTTAGCACCCACCGCAATGGAGCCCACTTCAGAGACAGCATGTAGTTCTCAACACCGGAGGCCAGATACGCGTCGTAGAGGGTCGGGTTCACAGCGAGCGTCTGTCGAGAAAGTGCACTCGCCTGCTTGCTGTAGGAAAGCGCCTCGACATCGTGTTTGTCGATCATCAGGGCATAATCCGATCGCATGCCGCAGACCAGAGTCTTTGCATAGAGTGCATTGGCGTCCTTCGCATTGCGCGCCAGTGCGGCGTCGGCGAGCTGGTTGGTCTGGTCGGCGCGCTGCTCGAATGCCTTGCGCACCGCTGGATCCGGGGTGAGCCGGCCGCGGCTGTCAAATTGGCTCTGGTTGGCAAAGAGCTGGACATCGATCACTGAGAGCCGATCGAACTCGCCGAACAGGTACGCCGCGGCATCGGATGCCGTTCCCAGCGGGTCTTCGGGATGGGTCCGGATCCAAGACTCGAACTGCCCGTGCGCCGCAGGAAAATCTAGGTTGTATAGATCGACATACCCGAGATCGAGGGGTGTCTGCGGGGCAGCCACAATCTGATCCGCAGCCTGTGCTGCGAACGGCAGAGAAAGCAGGAGCAATGCCGCGATCCACCGCAGGAGCCTCCGCCGATGCTGCGGGTTACCGAAACACGTCATACCGGCTTAGACGTCTTCTGACAGCTCAGAGGCCCGGTTGCGTGCGTAAGTCCCGAATTTCTGAGAACGTGCATTGGTGGGCCCACCAGGACTTGAACCTGGAACCAACGGATTATGAGTCCGCTGCTCTAACCAATTGAGCTATAGGCCCCTTACCTTCTTACCGGCGAATCCCGCCACGTAGCGCCTCTCGATTGTAAATGCAGGCGTCGGGCCTCACGGCAGCGGGATCCCGAACCGACACCCGCCGTGTGTTTCAATAGAAAGAGCGTTATGGCTCCAGAGAAAACACAGCCCAGAAGAACCGGCAGCACGCTGCGCCGCTGGAAGGCGGCAACGCGCAAGGTGCGCGAACTCAGCTCAATCGGTTGGGCGCTGCTGGATACGGGCCACCCATACATGGCCCACGTGGTGCCCATGCGGCGGTGCAATCTGGCATGCACTTACTGCAACGAGTTTGACGACCACTCCGACCCCGTCCCAATCGAGGAGATGGAGCGCCGGATCGATGAATTGGGCCGACTGGGCACCTCGGTCATCACCATCTCGGGCGGCGAACCTCTGCTGCACCCCGAGCTGGATCGCGTGATCGCGCGCATCCGCAGGACCGGCGCCATCGCCGGCATGATCACCAACGGTTACCTGCTGATGCCGGACCGGATCGAGCGCCTGAATCGCGCCGGGCTCGACCACATGCAGATCTCAATCGATAACGTGATGCCGGATGCCGTGTCGAAAAAGAGCCTCAAGGTGCTGGATGCCAAGCTGAAGATGCTGACCGAGTATGTGGATTTTCACGTCAACATCAACTCTGTGGTTGGCGGCGGCGTCGCAAATCCAGAGGATGCGCTGACCGTCAGCCGGCGAGCTCTGGAGCTTGGCTTCTCCTCCACGATTGGTATCATCCACGACGGCAGCGGGCAGCTGAAGCCGCTAGGGCAAGAAGAGCGCACCGTCTGGGACAAGGTGCGGAAGCTCACCCGGCGGAGCTATTCGCGGTTCAACCATTTTCAGGAAGCCATCGCCAATGGGCAGCCAAACCATTGGCGCTGCCGGGCAGGCGGACGTTACCTCTATATTTGCGAGTTTGGGCTGGTGCACTACTGTTCGCAGCAGCGCGGCTATCCGGGCGTTCCGATCGAGCAGTATACAAAGGACGATCTCGCTCGCGAGTTCCTGGCGGAGAAGGGCTGCGCTCCGAACTGCACCATCTCCTGCGTGCATCAGGTGAGCTACATCGACCACTGGCGAGCACCGCAGAA
>JAICMT010000202.1 GCA_025929125.1 Acidobacteriaceae bacterium
CCCGGGAGCCAGCGGTTGCGCCAGTGTGACCACCGCCTCATCCATAGCGCCGGTATGATCCGCATCGGTCTCCACCAGACGGCTGCCCACGGGCAACGGCTTGCCGTCCGCCGAAATCGAGTCCCAGTGGAGGGTCGATGAAATCTGCAGCACGACACGGCTCAAGGGTGCCACGCTGTCATTTTGGGCTACAACCACGGCGCGCACGGCGATAGCCGAAGACGCAGGGGTCAAATGCACATCCAGCTCGTAGCTCGTCAGGCGGAGTGCGCTCCGCTCGCTGCGGGTCACCCCAAGCGGATCCTCGGACCCGAGCAAAGACTGCGTCGCCTGGGCCGTGGAGTCGCCCGCCGCCACCGCATCCTGCCCACGCGAGAAGATGACTTTACCGTTCGCCGGGGAGGAATCCTGCGTCTGGGCAACCACAGCAGAGACCGCGCTGAGCAAAAGCGTGAGCCCTGTGTACGCCACCCGACCCAGGCGATTCACGAGCCGAGTCCCTTGCGCGGCCGGAAATTCGGCTGAGACACAGCGGGCGATGGGGCAGGACCGCGGCGCTGCCGCATGGCCTCATACATCACCACCGCACCAGCCACCGAGACGTTGAGCGAAGATACCTTGCCAGCCATTGGGATCTGCAGCAGGTGATCGCAGGTGCGCTTCACGAGCTCATGCAGCCCCGCGCCCTCCCGTCCTAAAACCAGCACACAGTCGATGTTGAAGTTGAAATCCGTGTAATCCGGGGAGCCGCGCTCGTCTAGCCCCAGAACCCAGATATTCGCCTTCTTCATCTGTTCGAGCGAGCGCACGAGATTTGTAACCCGCGCGATCCGAACATGCTCGGAGGCCCCGGCAGAAGCTTTAGCGACGGTCGCCGAGACTGGCGCCGACCTGCGGTCCGGTAGCATTACTCCATCTAGGCCCGCTCCGTCCGCCGTGCGTAGGAGCGCTCCCAGATTGTGCGGATCTTCTATGCCATCCAGCGCAAGAAAGAAGCGATGCCCTGAGGCAGGCAGCGCCAGCAAATCCTCAAGCGCCAGAAAGCTGCGCTCCCGCATTAGGGCCAACGCACCTTGGTGAGCATCGGTCCGCGCTAAACGGGTAAGCTGGTCGCGCGGCTCCATGGAGAGTTGTACGCCGGATTCGCGGCACAGCCGGGCGAGCTTTTCCAGGCGGGCATCTCCGCGCTCCCGAGCCAGCAGCACCCGATTCAGTCGCCCGCTCCCCGAGCGGACTGCCTCTTCCACCGGGTGCAGACCGTACAGAACATCCATGCTTTCAGTTTACTTGGCATGCATGCCCGGAGCCCCACCAGCCGCGTACCGAAGTTAGCCTCGCCGGGCGAGATTACAAATAAATGACGAAAAATCCGTTTGGATGTCGCCACTTCCTGCTTACAATGGACCTGTCCCGTGGCGTTTCTCCTTTTTTATCCCCTACATGACCCGACTCCGGAACCCCAGAAACAACAATAAGCAGCGAGACTTTTCATCTCAGACGCCCGTCTCTACCGGTATGGCGGCCAGAACAGTCGCGATCTCGGCAGAGCAGGCTGAGCTTACCCAGCGTGAGAACGCTGCGATCGCCCGCGGCCTCCGCAGCCAGAGCCCCGAAATCCTCGACCAGCTCATTGAGCTCTATCAGCATCGCCTAATGCGCTATCTGCTTTTCCTGACCGGCCGGCGCGAAGTGGCCGAGGACCTATTCCAGGAGACATGGATGCGAGTGCTCCTGCGGGGAGCCCAGTACAACGGCAAGGCCAGGTTCGATACTTGGCTCTTCACCATCGCCCGTAATCTGGTCATCGATCTTTCGCGTAAGCGCACCATGGCCTCGCTGGATGAAATGTGCGATACCACGGAAGAGGGACGTTGCTTCGAAATCGCGATCGACGGACCTTCGCCACTGGAGCTCTTTCAGACTCGCGAGAACCAGGCAGAGGTCGCGCAGGTTCTGCTCAAGCTCGAACCGAATTATCGCGAGGTGCTGGTCCTCCGCTTCCATGAGGAGCTCTCGCTGGAAGAGATCGCCGGGGTAACTCGTGCGCCGCTTTCAACCGTCAAATCCAGGCTGTACCGTGGCCTCGCTGCTCTGAAACCGGAGATCGAACGGGTCCGGGGGCTCCGGGTTATGGAGGCAGCCGGATGAATGCGCTCGAAAATTCCAGATTCACGCAGGATCAGGCCGAGAATGCCCGCGTCTTCAGTGATGTCGCCGCGTCTTCGCAGCTCGTGAACAGAACTCATCGCGTGGTGCGGTATCGCGCCCAGGTGATGAAAGCGCGCCGCAACTATATTCGCAGCCTTATGGTGCCATTGGCCATCTGCTCGGCGCTGCTGATCCTCTCCATCGCGGCGGTGTGGACCGGATTGTACGACTCGCAGAATGCCGCCGACGCGCTGCAGGACGTCTCCTCCACCATCGCAGCAGTCAGCGACAATCAGTTCATGGTGGTCTTGTTCTGGTTTGTACCGGTAACCCTGGCAGTGATGGGTACGGTCTGGCTTACCCGGACTCGGGATAGTGGCAGGATTGGCAGATGAGCAGGGCATGGAACAATCAGGTGTCGCAGACTTCTGAAGGCCGCGACGAGATGCCCGAAGACGGCTTGAAGATGATTCCGGCCTGGTCGATCGTTCTTGCGGTCGCCGTCTTCCTGCTGTCCATGTGGTGGTTCAACCACGGTCCCGTGCCGGTCCACCGTCGTCCGGGAATGCTGCCCATGCGTCTCATCATGGGTTACACCACTGGTACAGCGCTTGCAAGCTATGTACTGCTGGTGGGCTACGTCAGCCGCGACGTCCGTCGCCGCAACATGCCTTCTGCGCTCTGGATGCTGATCGTAGTCATTATGCCCGGCGGCATCGGCGCAGTCGTTTACTTCCTTCTGCGTCAACCCCTCCTGTTCCGCTGCCCCAACTGCACTACGGAGCTCACCGCCGGTGTACACTTCTGCTCGCAGTGTCGCTTCCAGGTGGCGCCCGTCTGTGGTCAGTGCTTCCGCGGAATTCAGATCACGGATGCCTACTGCCAGCAGTGCGGTCATGATGTGGCCGAGGATCATGCTCCGGCGCGGCTGCGCGCCTACAGCGATAGCTAGACTCCCACCCCCAGTGATACCTTGTGAGTGGCGGAGAGGCGGCTTCTCTCCCGCTCATCCCGTTTGCTGTGCCACTGACCGCGCTCATCGTCGACGACGAACCGCTTGCCCGCCAGGAACTGGCATACCTGCTGGAGGCGGCCGACGGTGTCGAGGTGGTCGCCCAAGGATCAAACGGCATTGAGGCCGTCGATCTTATCCGCTCTCACAAGCCGGACGTCGTCTTCCTCGATGTCCAGATGCCGGGCCTGGATGGCTTCGCGGTCCTCAAAAAACTCCTCGACAAGAAGACCGGCCTACCCCAGGTCGTATTTGCAACCGCCTTCGATCAATATGCTGTCCGCGCTTTCGAAGTGAATGCGGTCGATTACCTGCTCAAACCCTTCGACCGCAAGCGCGTGCTCAAGACGATCGAGAAAGTCCGCGCCCGGCTCGCCACGCCCCCTTCCGAGAGCAACGGCGACGCCAGCAGTACCGACGCACGCCTGGATGCACTGCTGAAGCTGGTGGAAACCCGAACGCAACCCGCCAGGCCTCAGTCCGGCAAGGTGGTGGTTCGCGCCCAGAGTCGCTTGCTGCTCGTTGACCAGCGCGAGATCTGCTTCGCGTCCATCGAGGGTGGGACGATCAGCGTGGTCACCGGCGCGGTCGAAGGCGAATCCAACTGTAGGACACTCGAAGAGCTGATGGACCAGCTCGACCCCGAAACCTTCTGGCGCGCGCATCGGTCCTACGTGGTCAACATCCAGCACATTCGCGAGGTGGTGCCCTGGTTCAAGTCCAGCTATCAGCTGCGCATGGATGACCCGCGCAAAACAGAGATCCCAGTCAGCCGCGCCCAGACGAAGCGCCTGCGCGAACTTTTCAACTTATAGCGGTCAGCGTCGGTCGTTTGAGCCACATCCGGGCGGAGGTGTAGGTTCTCTCCAGCGCACCGGTAACAGAATGGAACGGTCAGCAGAGCTTCGGGTTTCGCTCCGTAAACTGCCGCTGATGCCAGTACGGATAGCCCAAAGGACGCTCGCTTGCGGCATCCAGCTTCGCCACCTGCTCGGCGCTTAGCGACCAGCCCACCGCGCCCAGGTTCTGCCGCAACTGCTGCTCGTTACGCGCCCCAATGATCAGCGACGACACCGTGGGTCTCCGCAGAAGCCAGTTCAACGCCACCTGCGGCACCGTCTTCCCTGCCTCTTTCGCCACAGCCTCCAGCGCGTCGACCACATCGTACAGATAGTCCTCTGCAACTTGGGGCCCCATATCGACCACCAGCCGTGAGTTCAGCCGGCTACCCTTGGGAATACCAGTCTCTCGCCGGATCTTCCCCGTCAGCCTGCCCCAGCCCAGCGGTGACCAGATCAGCGCGCCCACA
>JAICMT010000370.1 GCA_025929125.1 Acidobacteriaceae bacterium
CGAAGAATGCGGCGTAAACGGCAGGCTGGGAATGCCCGTCGACCCGATCAGCGTCGCGATGCCGGTGACCGGATTAACGGAATATAGATGATTGGCGAAATCGGTGGCATACAGGTTGGCGCCAACACTGCCGATAATGTTCGCCGCATTCGAGCCGCACGCCGATGCGGGCGTGGCGCAGTTTCCCAGTCCGGTCGCACCCACCGTCGAGAGTGTGCCCGTGTTCGGGTTGATGGAGTAGAGTGTCCCATCGAAACCGAGGCTCAGCAGATTACCCGCTGGCCCCTGCACCAGGCCTCCGGTCCCCACCGGAATCCCCGGGCCAATGGGGCTGAAAGATCCCGTGGACAGATCCACGGTGCCGAACTGTCCGCTATCGCCAATCGTGTAGACAACTGGATTTGCCTGCGCTGTAGCCGCCGTGAGGGCGAGTGCCAGCAAACATGTGAGGTTGCGATGAAGTGTCATAAGCGTCTCCTTGTACCCCGCCCATCATTGTGAGAAAGCGGCGAGGGAGTAGCCATGTGCGCAAGGTGACTTGTATGTGATTCGCGCGTGATTCGCGCCTGCAGTTCGCCTGCTGGATCTCCGCGCTCCGGGGGCTGTGCCTATAATGAGCAGATCATTCGGAGCTACCCAGTGCAGAATGAGCAGATTACAGGCGTAGTCCGGTTTGGCCCATTCGCGCTCGACACAGGTTCAGGCGAGCTGACAAAGAGCGGAAACAAGGTTCCGCTGCAGGACCAGCCCTTTCAGATCCTCAGGCTTCTGACCGAACGGCCCGGCCAGATCGTCACCCGCGAGGAGATTCGCAGCCGCCTCTGGCCCGACGATACCGTCGTGGAATTCGAAAATGCAGTGAACGCAGCTATTAAGAAGCTGAGGATCGCGCTGGGCGACTCGGCAGAAGATCCGCACTACGTGGAAACGCTCAGGCGCCGGGGATATCGGCTCATGGTGGAGGTGGAGCGAGCGGAACGCCAGCAGCCCTCGTCCATAATCCTCCCGACCCCGCCGACGACACACTCAGCCCCAGGCTCCGGAAATGGAGCACGCGGTCCGGCCAGCCGCTTGTGGATCATCGCCATTTCGGTTGCGGCAGCCCTCCTGGCGATCGCGGGCTTCGGAGTTTTGTATCGGCAACAGAACGTCCATTCGGCTGCACGGCTCAGTGAGAAGGACAATATTGTCCTGGCCGACTTCAACAATAAGACCAATGATCCTGTCTTCAGCGACACCCTGAGGCAGGGGCTGACCGTGCAGCTTGAGCAATCGCCCTTCCTCAATCTGGTGAGTGAAGAGCGCATCCACGAGGTGCTCCAGCTGATGGGTCAACCGGCGAATGCAGTGCTGGCCCCAACCATCGCGATGGAAGTATGCGAACGCACCGGCAGTACGGCTGTCGTCGAGGGGGAGATCGCCAACCTGGGCAGCCAGTATGTCCTTTGGGTGCGAGGGAGGAACTGCCGCACCGGCCAGGTGATCGACGAAGAGCAGATGACCGCTGCAAAGATAGAGGATGTGCTCAGCACGCTCAGCCAGATCGCAACCAGGTTTCGCCGGCGCGTGGGTGAGGCACACCCGACCGTCGACCAGCTGGACACCCCGCTCGCAGATGCCACCACGCCTTCGCTCGACGCGCTCAAAGCGTACAGCCTGGGATTCAAGGTGCTCACCGCCAGTGGAGCGGAGGCAGCACTCCCCCTGTATCAACGGGCGATTCAGATCGACCCCCAATTTGCCATGGCCTACGCCATGCTTGGCCGAATCTACGGCGATATGGCGGAATCCGGACTGTCCGCCCAGAGCACCACCAGAGCCTGGCAGCTGCGCAGCCGCGCCAGCAATCGCGAGCGTTTCTTCATCGATGCCTCCTATGACATGCAGGTGACCGGAGATATGGACAAGGCCCGTCAGACCTGCGAGGCGTGGGAACAGATTTACCCTCGGGATCCTCTTGTCCCCGGATTCTTGTCCGGCACCGTCTACCCCGCACTGGGCAGATACCCGCAGGAACTCCAGGAAGCACAAAAGATGCTGGAACTGGCCCCGGACCTTCCCGTGTCCTACAACCTGGTGGCTCTCGGCTACCTTTACCTGGGCAAATTCGAAGAAGCTGCTCAAACCCTGCAGCTCGCGTCGGACCGGAAGATGCAGATGCCGGATCTGGCTCTCGACCGTTACCAGCTTGCTTTCCTAAGTTCCGATCAGGCGGGCATCGCTGCTGCTATCGCTCAGGCTGCGAACACAACCGGCGCAGAAGACCTTATTGCCAATCAGGAGGCGTTTGAAAAAGCGTACTCGGGGCATCTGCGGGAGTCGCGTACGCACTCCCGCGCCGCTGTTCAGCTGGCCACGCAGGCGCAACAACAGGAGCGTGCCGCCTTATTCCAGAGTGGGGCTGCGGTTCGGGAGGCGTTCTACGGCAATGCCGCCGAGGCCACGCAGTATGCAACCGCATCGCTCGCGCTCTCCAGAGGAAAAGAGGCGGAGTTTGGCGCCGGCTTCGCCCAGGGACTTTCCGGCGATGCCGGGGCGGCCTTGAGAGCCGCCGACGATCTGGACCAGCGCTTTCCCGATGACACCTCGGCGAGAACCTATTACGTGCCTTCTCTGCGCGCGCTGGCGGCCTTAGACCGCAACGATCCCGCGAAGGCTCTCGAGTGGCTGCAGCGGTCCACTGCGTACGGCTTCGGCATTCCTCAGAGTTGCTTCTTCGGAAATTTCGGGGCGCTCTATCCCATCTATCTTCGCGGAGAGGCTTATCTGGCGTTGCATCAGGGCGCACAGGCCGCGGCAGAGTTTCAGGCCATTGTGGATCACCGAAACATCGTCATCAGCGATCCAGTCGGAGCATTGGCGCAGTTGCAACTGGCGAGAGC
>JAICMT010000149.1 GCA_025929125.1 Acidobacteriaceae bacterium
CAGTATTGATCCGATCGAGAGCAATGCCAAGCCGCTCCCCGCTCTAACAACGAACGGTCAGGCTGCGCCGGCGGAAACAGGCGCCAATCCTCCGCTCGCGCCACAGATCACCATTGACGATTTCGCCAAAGTGGATCTGAGGGTGGCACGCGTCATTGCTGCCGAGAGAATCCCGAAGGCAGACAAACTCCTCCGGCTGGAAGTCGATCTTGGCTTCGAGAAGCGGCAGATTCTGGCCGGGATTGCCGAGCACTATGCTCCCGAGTCACTGATCGGCCGCAAGGTGGTCATCGTAGCAAACCTGGCACCCAGGAGAATGCGTGGGCTTGAATCGAATGGCATGGTCGTCGCCGCAAGCATTGGTCCAGACGGGGCTCCGGTGCTGGCCGGGTTCCCGGAAGACGTGGAGCTTGGGGCCCGGTTAAAGTAGCGATAATCGGCCAAGCTGCTGAATCAGTGAGTGATACCCCTTTGCAAGCATATACAGCCAATTTGCCGTATGATAAAAAGGACTAAGTTGGTCTGATATGCCGGAGACGAAGGTGACACTCCTCAGCGATGCTCGTGTACATGATGCCGGTGTGGTGGAGACGGTGGACCTCGCGGAGGAAGTGAGTCACTACCTGGCGCATCTGGGATTTCTGCCCGGGACGCGCGTGGAGGTGCTCCGGCGCGCTCCTGCGGGGGACCCGACGGTCTATCGAGTGGACAATGTGGAGGTTGCGTTGCGCCGCGATACCGCTCGGCACATCACGCTGAAGCTGGAGCATGGAGCGCGCAAATGAGCTGCCATGCACCGGTTCTAGAGCAACTGGAGGAGAATCCGAAGACGGCGAGTACAGCCTCGCGGCTTCGCACCGTGGCGTTAGTGGGTCCCCCGAATTCTGGCAAGTCCACTCTGTTCAATCGGCTCACGGGGATGCGGCAGAAGGTCGCAAACTATCCCGGAGTGACAGTAGAGCACCATTCCGGACGGATGAAGAGCATCGGCCGTGGCGATCTCACACTGATCGACCTTCCGGGGATCTACAGTCTGTCGACGTACTCCGAAGATGCGCGGGTCGCGGTCGAGGTGCTGACCGGCAAAATGCCTGGCGTGCCCCGGCCGGATTGCGTTCTGCTGGTGCTGGATGCAACCCACATGAATCGTCAGCTGATGCTGGCCGCTCCGGTCTTTTCCATCGGCCTGCCTACGCTGGTGCTGCTGAACATGAGTGACCAGCTGGAGTTGCGCGGCGGCAAGATCGATACGCTAGCGTTGGCCCGCGAGCTGGGTCATCCCGTCGCACTGATCAGCGCCGCGAAGGATATTGGCCTGGAGGTGGTTCCGGACTTCCTGGTGCAGGCAGACGGAACTCTGAATACCAAGCTTCGGCCGGTACAACTCCCGGTGTTGCAGAGTCCGGCAGCCTGCCGCGCGTGGGCCTCCCAGGTGACCACCCGGACGGGCTACCAGTCTCCTGCAGTCTCGCGCTGGACACAGCGGCTGGACTCCGTCCTTCTGCATCGTGTGGCTGGACCGTTGATCTTCCTTGCTGTTGTCTTCGCCGTGTTTCAGGTGGTCTTCAGCATTGGCCAGCCGTTGAGCGATGGAATGGGGAGCCTGCTGGACCATGTGGGCGCGAGCCTGGGACAGATATTGCCGGACAACTGGTTGCGGCTGCTGCTGCTGGACGGCATCTGGAGGGGCGTGACCTCGGTGCTGGTGTTTCTGCCACAGATCCTGCTGCTGTTCCTCTTTATCGGGGTGCTGGAAGACTCCGGCTATCTCGCTCGGGCGGCGCTGATTGCCGACCGGGTGATGCGTTCCATCGGCTTGAACGGCAAGGCATTCATACCACTGCTTTCCGCCTATGCTTGCGCGGTCCCGGCGATCATGGCGACGCGCACCATCGAAAATAAGCGGGAGCGGCTCGCCACCATCCTGATCGCACCTTTCATGACCTGTTCCGCCCGGCTGCCGATCTACACCCTGATTATCGCCGCGTTTGTGCCGCACCGGCTGTTCCTGGGCGGGCTGATCGGTCTGCGGGCGCTGGTTATGCTGGGGCTCTACGGGCTCGGCTTCTTCGCTGCACTGATTACTGCGCGGATGCTGAACTCCTCGGTGATGAAGGCTTCCCCGGCTCCCTTCATCCTGGAGCTGCCACAGTATCGCTGGCCGACTGTCCAGTCGCTCGGCCTCCGGCTTTATGATCGCGGCAGGCTGTTCCTGAAGAAGGCCGGGACGGTCATTCTCGGAGTTACGTTCCTGGTTTGGGTCTTGAGCGTCATTCCGGTCCACGGCGGACAACTGTCTGACCTGTCGACAAGCGTAATTGGCCATCTCGGCCACACCATTGAGCCTTTGATCCGGCCGCTGGGCTTCAACTGGAAGATCGGCATTGGTCTCCTTAGTTCGATCGTTGCCCGCGAAGTGATTGTCGGAACGCTGGGCACGTTGTACGGCATGGATCCGGGGACGCACGCGCTCGGTCTTGAAGCTGCCCTGCGGCATGACATCACGGCCGCCGGAGCCATCGCGCTGGTTGTATTCTTCGCCTTCGCCATGCAGTGCACCTCGACCCTTGCCGTAGTCCGGCGCGAGACCAACAGCTGGAAATTTCCCGCGCTGCAATTCACGTATATGACGACCGTGGCGTATCTCGCGGCACTGATCACGAACCAGGTGCTCTTGCGGCTGCTCTAGACGCTTCGGATCGCCTGTCGTCTGTGATCACAACGCGCGCGCCGGTATCATCGGACCTGCGTAGGAGGGTTGCTTCACGTGCCTGCTCTGCTTAGGCCGCCCGGACCCAAAAGTCGCGGGATTGTCGGCAACTTCCCCCTGGGAGACAAGGACCCGCTCGGCACTTACACGCAGTGGGCGCGCAGCTATGGCGACATCTTCCATTACCGCTTCCTGCACCGCCACGTCTACTTTCTGAACCATCCGGATCTGATCAAGGAGGTCCTGGTCACCAGAGCGCCGAGCTTCCGAAAAGGGGATGCGGTTCGGATGAACCGTCGTATTTTCGGCAATGGGCTGCTGGCCAATGAAGGCGCTTCATGGCTGGAGCAGCGGCGCCTGATCCAGCCCGCGTTCCATCGCACTCGCATCGAGTCCTACGCAGCCACGATGGTGGCGTACACGCAGCGTCTGCTGACGGAATGGAGGCCCGGCGAGAAACGCGACCTGCACAGCGACATGATGCGCCTGACGCTGGAAATTGTGTGCCGCGCCTTATTCGATGTCGAGATCGGGGAGGAAGAGGACCGGATCGCCGCCGCGCTCAACACGTTGATGCAACTAGGAACTGGAGGGCGCCTCCTCCTGCCGCAGTTCCTGCGGCGCATACCGACTTCCTCGAACCGCCGCTATGACAAAGCGACACAGGTGCTGGACGATGTGGTCTATGGTCTGATTCGTGACAAGCAAAGTCATCCGGAGCGCGGGTCCAACGATCTTCTGAGTGCTCTGCTGGAGGCACGCTACGAGGACGGGAGCGCCATGTCGAATCTACAGCTTCGTGATGAGGTAATGACTCTCCTGCTGGCCGGCCACGAGACAACCGCCGTGACGCTCTCGTGGATATGGCTGCTGCTTGCGCGGCATCCTGAGGTCGAGCAGAAGTTGCATTCGGAACTCGCTAATGTGCTTGGCAGCCGCGCCCCTGGCGCACAGGATCTGCCAGGGTTGATCTTCACGGATTGTGTAGTCAAAGAAGCCATGCGCCTTTTTCCACCAGCCTGGGCTCTCGTACGAACTGCTACCACGGACATCGACCTGGGCGGGTATACCATTCCAGCGGGGTCTTCGGTCGTGGTGAGCCAGTGGGTCATGCATCGCGACCCTCGGTTCTATGTAGAGCCTGAGTTGTTCCGGCCTGAGCGCTGGGTGGAGGAGAGCTCTAAATCGCTGCCGCGATTTGCGTACTTCCCTTTTGGAGGTGGGCCGCGCATCTGCATCGGAGCATCGTTCGCCATGACTGAGGCGGTGCTGGTGCTGGCGACGATTGCTCAACGCTGGCAGATGCATCTAGCCGATGCGCCTGCTCCGCGGCCCGCACCCGGGATCACTTTGAGACCCGCGGGGGGGGTGCACCTCAGAGTGACGCCGCGCCTTTAGCGCTCTCCCCACTTCAGTTTCGACCGCAGCACGTCGAAGATTCCGTTTTCCTTGAGTCGCAGCAGCCGCACGCGGTAGTCACTGCGGCGGCAATCCACCTGGTCTCCCACGTGCACCGGGACGGCCTCTTGGCCGTCCACCGTCAGGTAAGTTTCGTTGGGAACTCCGGTTACCTTGAGAGTGATGGAAGACTCACCGGGAACGACAATGGGCCGGATGGTCAGCAGGTGCGGACAGATGGGAGTCACCAGGATGGCGTTGACCGACGGCATCACGATTGGTCCGCCAGCGGCGAGGTTATATGCCGTCGAGCCCGTGGGAGTCGACAGAATGACTCCATCGGCGCGGAAGGCAGCCACCTGCCGGCCATCGATGGAAATCGCGTAATCGGCCATTCGTGCAATGGAACCCTTAGCAATCACAACATCGTTCAAAGCATCGAAGCTGCGCCGGTTGCCTTTGGCGCAAGTCAGGTCGGCGTGGATCATGCTGCGAACTTCAGTCTTAGCGCGCCCTGTACACCACGCGTCAAGCGTGGCGTACAGTTCCGCCAGCGGTACCTCTGTAAGGAAACCAAGTGAGCCAAGATTCACGCTCAGCAGCGGAACATCCGCGTGGGCCAACGCACGCGCGGCTGCCAGAAGCGTTCCGTCGCCGCCAAGTACGATGGCGAGGTCCGGCTTGTATGCAGCCATCTGGTCACGCGCGGTGAACTCGATCTCCGCCCCAGCAGACCTCAGATATCCCGCACTCTCTTCATCCATCAGGGCTGTCCAGCCGCGCTTCTCCAACCATGCACGAAGTTCCGGCAGGATTACAGTCAGCTCAGGCTTCTGAGGCTTTGAAAGTATGGCGGCCAGAGGCATTGTTCCAACAGTGTAACGGTTCAGCCGTGGAACAATGCGTGCAACAGATATTCGCGATTGCCTTCCGCGCCTGTGATGGGCGAGTCAGTCACGTGAACCTCGGTGCCCCCGTTGGCGACTACGCACTCCCACACCCTCTCGATTGC
>JAICMT010000226.1 GCA_025929125.1 Acidobacteriaceae bacterium
AGATAGGGTCACTTGGAGGCTGCCGGAGCCGCACCCTGATCCTGATGTAACTGCCGCACCAGCGACTGGTCCGCCGATTCCTTCAGCACGCGGGTCTTCTCCAGCTCTACCTTGGCCTCTGCAGCCCGGCCGGTCGCCTGGTACACCTTCCCCAGCTGCCAGTGAACTTTGGCATCCTGCGGGGTCAACCGCTCGGCCTGTTTCAACTCGCGGACAGCATCGTCATTGCGGTCCTGTCCGGCGAAGATAATGCCCAAATCGAGATGGGCCAGCGCGATGGAAGGCTGAATCTTCAAAGCATGTTGCAGCGCCGCCGCCGCTTCGTCCATGTGGTTGGCTCGCATCTCAACATCACCCAGGTAGGCAAGTGCGAGCGGATGGTCCGGATTGCTGGCCAGCTCGGCGCGGAACTGCTTCTCCGCATCCTCAAACCGCAGGGAGCGCCACAGCAGGTAGCCATAACCGAAGTGCGCGTCCGGCATCTTCGGATCGGCCTGCACGGCCGCTTCGAACTGTTTCAGCGCGTTCGTCTCATCCTTCATCTCGTCATAGGCCTCGCCCGCCAGCATGTCGGCCTCGGCCGATTCCGCGTTCAGCGAGAGGATCTCGCGATAAACATCCAGAACGCAGGGATACTGTTTGGTCCACAGGCAGCTCTGCGCAAGATACATGCGAAACTGCAGGTTCTGCGGGTCGCCTTGGGTCGCCGTCCTCAGGTATGGGATCGCAGCCGCATATTGTCCCGCTCCGTAATGTGCCAGCCCCAGCAGCGTTGCCAGCCGAATCGCATCCGGCGATCCCGGCTGCGCAGTGCGAAGCAGCGGCTCCAGCGTGGTCGCCGCCGAATGCATATCGCCGCTCTTGAAGTACGCGAGCCCCAGATTCAGGCGCAGCCCGGCGAAGCGCGGATTCAGAGCCATCGCCTTGCGATACGCCTCAATCGCCTGCGGATAATGCTCCTGGCGCGCCCTCACCAGACCCAGCTCCGCAAAGGCCTCCGCGTCTGCCGGATACGTTCTGGCGATCTCCTGCCAAGCGGCTTCCGCCTCAGGCAGCTTTCCCTGCTGCTCCAAGGCCAGCGCCTCCGACCTTTGGCTCTTGGCGGCGGCCCCGGCCTGACACTCGGCCGACGATGAGGCCAGCAGCAGGCCGAGACATACGGCAAGCTTCATCGCTGCAGTCGATTTCAAAAGCCGGATCCTCACCCTCTCAGGCTATCGCTTTCGGAGCGGAACAGGAACTGCCGCCGTTGCTTTGGACGGGCCCGACGGAACACCGTCACGACACCTGGGCCCGTTTACGTGCCCGGCCGCGGCGTCTTCCTGGTTTCAATCTCAGATTGGCGGTGGATATGCCAGGGGACGCTCTCTGCCGTGATGTCCGGGTGTTTTTGCAGATAATCCAGCGCGTAGGTGTTAGCGGCCGGATCGTCCTTCTGGTCGGCAAACGCCGCTGCTTCCCGCGCCGACTGATCCTTCATCCCCAGGCGGCGATACACGATCGACAGGATGTAGTGCGCCGCCAGATCGTCCGGGTCGATCGATTGCACGGTCTGGTACTCCGTCCGCGCATCGTCGTAGTTGTGCTGTTGAAAAAATGAGAAGCCCAGCTCGCGATGGGCATCCCGCGAGCGGGGGTACTGCGCCACCACCTTGCGCAGCGCGGCGACCGCATCATCCAGATGTCCTTGGACACGCTCCACCAGCGCCAGATAGTAGAGCGCTCGCGCATTATCCGGGGCGAGTTGAAGCGCATGCTCAAGATTGGTACGCGAGTCCTGGTACCGCTGCCATGAGAAGTCCGCAATTGCGATGTTGGTATAAGCGTCGGCGTAGTCCGGCCGCATCTGCGCGACACGCTCGAAGGCCTGGGCACTCTCGGCGTACTGCTGTGCATCCAGCAGGCCGATGCCATAGTTGTTCCAGCGCATCCAGTCCGGATTGTCCTCAGGCTTGGCAGGCTCCGGCGGATTATTTCCCAGGACCAACGTCCGCGTGCGCGACGCCATATCGACCACCGGCATGGGGTAATGCTTGCCCAGGCCAAAGTCGATAAACTCCTGGTTGAAGCGGCGGTAGTTCACCTTGGCCGTCATCGTAATCGGCCCCTTCGCTGAAGCAGGCACCTGAAACTCATATCGCACAATCTGCGATCGTCCCGAAGCCACCGTATTGTTGAAGGCGACGATCCGCGTATCCCACACCTCATGGTGGTCGTTGAGCGTGCCGGTGGAGTTGACCAGCCGATTGGTGAAGCTGTGCGCGCTGGGATCCAGCTCGCCATCCGGGTGAAGCGCTCCGGAGTGCAGCAGTGTATGACCGGCTGCATCCTTCGCTTCAAACTCGACCCAGCTCTCGTAGAAGTCGCGCTGCTCCGGAATCAGATTATGGCCGGTGCCCTTGTTCTGGATGACCACGGAAACCACCAGATCGTCGCCAGGCGCAATTTCCACCGGGGCTGAGCCCAGGGGAGCCACCAGCTTGCCGCCGTTGCGCTGAATGGCGAAGAGATCGACGTTGAGCACCGAATTGCGCAAGAACGCAATGGTCTTCTCCAGTTGCGTGTCGTATCCGTAGTACTTCGCGATTACCGTGTTTGCGCCAATCCAGCGATGCGAAGCCAGCTTGCCCAGCTTGGCTCCGTATTCCTTTCCAACAGCCGCTTCAGGCGGCATGTGGCAGGTCTGGCAGGTGGAAACCGTTGGCTTCGTGTAGAACGGCAGCGGCGACTGCTTCGCATACGACGACTGCTGCCACTCATCCGAGAGGAAGATCGCTCGCTGCCACTTGTAGTCGTTCAGCATCTTCGGCAGAGCAGCCTTGTGGCATACGCCGCAGAAGTCGCTCGTCCGATAGAAGTCCTTCATCACCGCCTTCGAGTGCCGATCCAGGTGAGCGAGAATCTCCTGATCCGGCACCTCACCATAAATCGGCTTATCGTCGGCATCCACCAGCACGGCCGGTTGAGCGATCACATAGCTGCCGGTTCCGCGCGAATCCACCTTCTGGATGGAGTGGCACACCGAGCAGGTCACGCCATCGTCATCGAAATGGCGGTTCACGGTGGATTTCTTATCCAGAGCTCCCGAGACCAGAGCGATGGGGTTGTGACAGCCCTCGCAATGACGTGTGTACTCCACGCCCTTGGCATCCCGCAGCATGTTGACGTTCTTCACATACCACGGAGTCCTGAAGGCATTGGCGTGCGCGCTCTGCCGCCACTGATTCTCCGCACCCTGATGGCAATGCGCGCAGTAGCTCGCCGGCAGAAACTTCGTCGGATCGATGAACTGCCCTGTATCGGTGGTCGTATACGAGGGCAGAAAGGGCTGGTCGGCCCCGAAACGGTAGCTGTAGTGCTCCGCTACATTCTTCGAGTAGACCTTCGCCTCTGCAACAGGATCGGCTGCCGCACGTGCGGGCCGCGTACGCCAGGTGGCAAATCCAATTACGGAAGCGGCTACGGCGGACACGGCGAGAGCGGCGCGTGAAATCCGGCTCCAGAATGGCTGGGGAAGCATGGCGGGATCAGTCTACCGGGTTCGCCCCGAACAGGCATCGTGCTTTCGAAGCAGTCCGGCCTCCATCGAAAGGTGGAGACGTCCGGCTGCGCATGCGCCGATCCGCGACACCCGAATCACCTGCTCGCAGTACTCTGCCCCGGCGCAGCCGCCGCACTGCCAGTTCCCTCCGTCAGCGTCAAGATCCGGTCCACACCCGGAGCCGTAAAGTGCTCCACCTTGCCGTCCGGCCAGTGCACCTCAATATCGGCTGCCGACGAAGCCTCACCCAGCCCGAAGTGTAGCCGCGGATCGCTGGTGGACCCATAGCTGCCGCCCGAGAGAACGTCCTGCCGCTGCTTCATGCCTCCGGCGTTCAGGTACACCGTCGAGCCCACCGCGTCTCGCGGACCCTTTGCGTCGCCCACCAGCTTCAACTCCAGCCAGTGGCTCTTCGTCGCCGCCACGTTGCGCAGCAGTAGCGGATGCCCGTCCATCACGTTAATCACGACATCCTGTCTGCCGTCGTTGAACAGATCGCCCACGGCGAGTCCCCGGCCAGAGACAACGCGCGCCAGCCCGGTTCCCTCCACCGCGGGCACGGGCTCAAACTTGCCGCCCTTCACGTTGTGGAACA
>JAICMT010000279.1 GCA_025929125.1 Acidobacteriaceae bacterium
AGCCGCCCTCGGCCGGTGATGCTGCGAATGGCTTCGCGCGCCAGCCGGGAGTAGTCGCCGGCGGTGCAGACGTCATCGGGTGAGAAGACGTCGATAAGGTGGTGCGGCACGCGCATGCGTTCTTCCATGCTCGGCTTGGCGGTGCCGATCTCCATGCCGCGGTAGACGGCGACGGAGTCGCAACTGACGACCTCACCCTGGAACTGCTCGGCGAGTGAGAGCGCCAGCGCTGTCTTGCCGCTGGCCGTGGGTCCGGCGAGGATGAGCAGCGGTGAACCTGATCCGCCCAGCGGCGACTCGGATGCGTCCGCGCTCACCACAACCTCCACCAGCCGGGGTTGAACGAGCGCGCGAGCCCGGCGCGCAGCACCGCGAACGCGAGTACGGCTGCGGCCAGCAACAGCAGACCGCGCACCTGGCGGCGGCGCTCGATGGAATATGCGTCTGTCGGCCGTGTTCTGGAAGGTCGAGCCTGCATCCGTTCCTGAGCCTATCAAGCTCGAGCGCTGATCGGAAATTATCGATCGACCGGCTGGTTGTAGAAGAAGCCGATGCGCAGATCCAGCTGCGGACCGTGATAGTTCCGTGGCAGCGGCGGGAACTGGCCCTCGCTGGTGATGGCGTACCAGGCGGCTTTATCCAGCGCGATGTCGCCGGACTGCGTCTCCAGCTTCATGTCGCCGATCTGGCCATCGGGCAGGATGCTGAAGCGAATGCCGACGATGCCGCGCTTTCGGATGGGCGGTTCCACCTCGGCGGGCATGACCGGCAGCCAGTTGCGGTACAGGTCGGAGCGCAACTGTCGCATGTATGCGGTGAAGTCCACGCCCTGGGTGTCGGACAGGATGGTGGCGCCTGCCTGCAGCGGGCCGGCGGCACCGCCCGAGGGAGCCGAGGGGATGTTGGCTCCGGTGGCCGCGCCGCGCACGGCATTGCGCAGCGCCTCACCGGGGCTCTGCGAGTTGTCCGCGATGGTGGGCTTGGGCGCAGCGGGCAGCGGCGCCTCGGCTGCGGACACGTTCGGCTTGGGCGCCGTGGGCGTGGGCAGCGCCGGCATCTGCGGCGTGGTGTTCATGGTCTGCTGCGGCGGAGCAGGTGGCGCGGGAGCCTGCGGCGCGATCTTCGGTTTGGCGGCTGCCTCCTGCTGCGCCTGCTTTTCCAACTGCTGCATGGTCTTGCGATCGATTTTGGGCGGCGCTGCGGGAGTGGGCGGCACGGGGTTGATGTAGGTGAGGCGCTCCAGATCATGCTGCTTCATCAGCGCGATCGGGTCCTTATAGTACGGCTGGTGCAGGATGATGTGCGGACCGTAGAAGAGGAACCAGGCGATGGCCAGGCAGATGATGGTAGAGATGTAAACCGACTCGCGGAACTGGGCGCGGGCGCGCTCATCGTCGAGCGTGTCGAGCAGATGAATGAGCTCGTGCTCTTCGAGGTCCCCGTAGCGGTTCGTGCGCACGGTATGGCGCGGCGGCTGTGCTCCGGAGGAGGATGGTTCCTGCTCCGGATCAGGCTCGGGACGGGTCGGATTCGGCGGCAGTTGCAGGATCGGCATCACTCAGGAGCTCGCTGATTGGACGGCCGGGGCGTGCTTTAGACGCTGGGTTCCGGCGGCTATCGATTGAACCCGCAACCTGCACCGGGTGTTGCCGCGTCGGGCGCGTAAGCTCGCGGCGCGGGCTGCAGGCAGCTTCATTTTCTCACCTTTTGGCTCGTTTGCTGCGGATTCTTGCTGCTCCATTACACTTGGAATCGCCATGTCCCAGCAATCCTCAGAATCAGCTCCCGCCTCCGAACAACCGGTTCGCTTTCCAGTAGATACGCGTGCCGTTGTTCTCACCATCAGCGACCGCTGCGCGCGCGGCGAGCGCGAAGATATGTCCGGCCCGGCGGTAGTGCAGACATTGGAAGACGCAGGCGTCGCGTCCATTGTGACTGAAGTGCTTCCAGACGAGCTTGAGATCATTGTGAGCGCGCTTCGGCGGCACGCCGCGAACGCTTCGCTGGTGGTGACCACCGGCGGCACCGGTCTCGCTGCCCGGGACGTAACGCCGGAGGCGACGCGCATGGTCTGCGACCAGATCGTCGATGGTCTGGCGGAGCGCATGCGGGCGGTGGGCTTGCGAGAAACTCCCATGGCTGCCCTCAGCCGAGGCGTATGCGGCGTGGTGCGCCACGGCGAGTCCGCCGCGCTGATTGTGAACCTGCCCGGGTCGCCCTGGGGAGCCACCATATCGCTCGGGGCCATTTTGCGCGTCCTGCCGCACGCGCTGGACCTGCTGGCCGGCCGTACCGGGCACTGACCGCGTAAGCACGCAAACCCTTAGCTGATCAGCGTAGCGTCGTCTTCTTCAGCTCCGGCGGACCCCTGCGGTGGGAGTTCGTCGTCCGTCGCACCACGTCTGCGGCGGCCCAGCACCTTCCGCATGATGTAGACCACGAAGACGACCGCGGCTGCCAATCCCACTGCCAGCACTGCCTCCGAGTGGTTGCGCACCATGCGGCCAATCGCGCGCACCAGGCCAGGCCCGAAGAAGATGAAGGCCAGCGCCCAGAGCAGGAACTGGATGAGCTTGCCGGTAAAGATCGCGAGGCCGAACGGCAGCGGCTTCATCTCAAAGACGCCCGCGCCGAACTCGAACAGCTTGATGGGCGTAGGCGGCGGCAGCATAGCCGGAATCATGATGGCCAGGAACTCCTGGCGCTCGAAGCGGTCGCGCATGCGCTCATAGCGCTCGCGGTTGATGCGCTTGAGCAGGAAGACCTCTCCGCCAGCACGGCCCACGTAGTACGGAATCATGCTGCCCAGCGCCGACGCTCCAGCCGCCACGAGGCAGTAGGCAAGCAGCATCCCCCGATCCTTGGCGACGTAATCGATGACGAGGCCATTCATCGTCGTAGGCAGCGGAAAAAACGCCGCATCGATGAAGGCCAGTGCACCCAGTCCCCAAATGCCGAACGGATGCAGCCTGTCCATAAGAACGGCGTTCAGGTGCTGCAACACAGCCAGCGTCTTATGAAGGGCAACCAGCGGGTGAATAGTCACAACAAGTTGGATTCTACCGTGAAGCGAAAAGGCGGCTCGATGTGCGCAAGGGAGGAGTGCGCACCCTATCTCCTGCAGCTTGAATGGTTGCGTGCTGCAACTACTGCGGTGCGGCACCGGTTTTCGCCGGTGCAGCCGCCTGGCAGATGGTGTTGAGGTTAATGGACTGACGCTGGCGCGGCGGCAGCGGGAGACCCTTCATGCGCATGGCCTGCTCCAGCGTGTCCGGGTTCGGATCGAGGCTGGGGTCGACGTCGTTCTTGTAGAAGGGGTCCTGCACCGCCTGCTGCAGGCTGATGAACTGGACGCCCTTGGAGCGGTAGAGCGCGGTGAGACGCGGCAGCAGCTTCGCGTCCAGCGCGCCCACGTGCATCAGCAGGATGGTCGGGATGTCGTGGCCGTAGAGCGCCTGCGACATCTGGTGGGTGAACTCGAGATTGTCGGCGGCGGCCTGCAGGTAGCTGTCCTCGAGTTGTTTGATGGCGGCC
>JAICMT010000049.1 GCA_025929125.1 Acidobacteriaceae bacterium
CGCAGTCCCGATTCGATCACAGCACGTTGAGCCTCAAAGTATTGCGTCACGGTGTACTTGAATTTGCTGTGGCGTCTACGGAAGGATTCGGTCAAAATCTCTGACCCGCCTCCGGTGATCCACCGCACGCCCGCAGCCTTCAGGCGTTCGGCCGCTGCGGCGTGGCTGAGCTTCGCGTGGTCCGCTAGGTACATGAATTCAGCAATCGTCAGCGCATAGAACTCGATCCGGTCCCGGTAGCGGTCGCGAATGGAGCGAAACAAATCGCAGTAATAGTCGAGTGGCAGCTGAGGATTGAAGCCTCCATTGAAGGCCACCAGATCGCCTCCCATCGCGATCAGTTCCTCAATTTTCGCAAACACCTGCTCCTGCGACAGGACGTAGCCGCCCTCCTGTCCAGGAAGCTTGTAGAAGGCGCAGTAGTCACACTGCGCAACGCACACATTGGTGTAGTTGATGATCCGCATCACCATGTAAGTACAGCTCTGCGGATCGTGATATCGGCCGCGGACCAGTGAGGCCATCTGCCGCAACTCGGTATCCGAAGCCTCGCGCCAGAGCGTCAGGGCATCCGCTGGAGTAATGCGCTGACCTGATTCGACCTTGCGGCGAACGTCTACAACGGCTGAGGCGGTGGCAGGCACAGCTGTATTCTATCGCCTCGAAACCGGGATTCAGCCTTCCAGCACCTGCTGCGCCGCACGTATTCCGGACCGCAGGGCAGCATGCACCGTACCCCAGTGTCCGCTGGTATCCGTGTGTTCGCCCGCAAAGTAAAGCGTATTCTCCGACGGCAAGGTCATCTTGGAGCAGGCATCCAGAGCTCTCGCCGGCACATAGCTGTAGCTGCCAAAGCTGAGGCCGTCCCGCTGCCAGTCATGACTGTAGGTGCCAAGCAGCCCATCGCGTATGGATTCTGCCGGAACAGAGAAGATCCCGGCCAGCGAGTCACACGCCATCTCGCCAAGGCTAGCAGCCGTGAGTTTCGCCAGCTGCGCTGCGCGTCGGCCGCCTATCCAGCCGGTGATCGTGTTGGAAATGTGCGGCAGCGGCGTCCACCAGACCGGCGGCATGGATTCGAGCGAGAACAGAAAGCTAAAGTCACCATCCTCCACAGGACCGTTACCGGGAGTAACCCAGAACTTCTCGCGGAAGAGCATCGTAAACCGGCGCGCGTTGCCCATTCGCAGCCGCCGCGACTCCAGAACCGCTGCAGGCACAGGCACGAATTCGACCGACCCCTGTTGGAGAACGCCCAGAGGCAGCGTGATCACCGCCTGTCTTGCAGTGAGCTTGACCGGCTGGCCGGCAGCGCTGGCGAAGATCTCGACCCGCCGAGCATTCCATTCCACGCGCTCTAACAGGCAGTTCATGTGTAGTCTGCCGCCTGCTGCCAGAAATCTCTCACATAGGTACTGCGGCAGCAGATCGTACCCGTCGCGTATGCGAAAGAGCCGGTCACCCTCGATTTCCTCCTCGGCAGTTTGTTGCATGCCCAGCGAGTGCACGCCGATGACGCGGTGGTCCGCAGCGTTGAAACCCTCGACGTATCCAATCGCACTTCGGCGAAGCTCTTCCGGCACGTGATTCTGGTCCAGGTATTCCGAAAACGGAATATCCGGCCCTAGATAGCTTTCCAGGCCATCGAGCACTGGGACGGATTCGTCCTGCGGGTTGGCGACTGCTGGAGTGGCACGGAGCTGGCCGTCCTCGAACTGCAGTGTCCGCCCTTCCAACTCGTAGGTTTCTAAACCAGCCTCTTCAATTAGCGACCACAGTTCCGGCGGCCGGCCGTGAATAAACTCAGCACCCAACTCCAGGACCTCGCCGCCGTCGCGGACAGTGAAGATCCGGCCACCGACACGAGAGCGGGCCTCCAGGAGGGCAACGGTGCGGCCCGCGTCGGCCAAGTTTCGAGCGGCTGCAAGCCCCGCCATTCCACCGCCCACAACCACAACGTCTGCAGATGAGGTTTGCACCCTCGCTTGGATGCGCGGCTCAAGAAAAAGGCGGAGCTTTTTCGCTCCGCCTCACCAAGATTTAGGCTGCTTTCTTGCGGCTGCTGGTGCTTGCTGTGCCTGAAGAACGTCCACTGCGCGCGCCCGCGGTGGTGGTGCGCCCACTTGCGCCGCTCCGTCCCGAACTCTTGCTGCTTGCCGAAACGCTGCCATTCGTTGAACTCCGTCCGGAACTGCTCGATCCGGCGCTGCGCGAATGAGTCGACGAACCTCTGCCGGATGAGGTGCTCCGGCCGGACGCATGCTCATCTTCAGGGTAGATCAGCTTGTTGAAGTTGCTGCGCGCGCCTGCCGCAGTCTTCTCCTGGTAAATCAGTTGCAGGCCGTTCTGGTCGAACTTATCGAAAAACTCGTCCCAGGAGATCTCCTGCAAGTTTTCATCTTTGTTGTTTCTTGCCTTTGGAAAGGCGAAGCGCAGGATTCCGGTCTGCCTGCCCTTGGCTGTGCTGGCGACTTCCGCGGGCACCGCGCCGCGCGACTCCGCCCAATTTCGAATTGTGTCGTGATCCTGGGTCGTCTTGGAAAGTGCCATTGCTGCACCTCGCAAAGAGATACGTGCTGCACAAGATGGAATGCTCTGCTGCAAATGGGGTTGCATGTTTGTAGATCGCCACAGTTGATGCAAGAGAATTGCTGGGCTGGCAGGATAGAATCGTTGCCATGAGCGAGGTGCAGGGTGCGGCTTCGGCCGCTGACGCGGAGACATTAGAAGCCGGCAGTGGCCAAAACTACACGCGGAATCATCCCTATTCGTCCACAGTAGTTCTCAATTACCTGATGACCGGGTCCGACTCGGAAAAGGAAACGCGTCATCTTGCCTTCTCTCTCGAGCAAGGCATGATGTATACGCCTGGAGACGCCATTGGCGTCTTGCCGGAAAACCGGGCTGAGTCTGTCGCGGAGGTGCTGGAAGCGCTCGGCTTCACCGGCGACGAACGCGTCCTGGATCACTACAAGGTGGAGATCAGCTTCGAAGAAGCATTGCGCAATCGTCTCTCAATCGGCAAGCTCGCGCGCGGTAGTGTCGGCCTGTACGCCAAGCTCCCCGAAGCGAAGAACTGCGGCGGCAAAGGTTTCGACGCGTTGAACGCGCTCTGTGGCCCGGCCAATAAGACCCTCGCTGACGAGTACTGCTGGGGCCGTGAGTTCATTGACCTGCTGCACGATTTTCCCGGGGTCGTCAAAGAACCGCAGCAGCTCTTCCATGTTCTTCAGCGGCTCGTGCCCCGTCTCTACTCCATCTCTTCCAGCCAGATGGTTCATCCCGACACTGCGGAGACGACCGTCCGTGTCATTCGCTATGAGAGCCATGGCCGCGAGCGCCAGGGTGTTGCAAGCGGGCAGCTCGGAGAACGCGCAGAGGTCGGCACAAAGCTTCCGGTCTTCCTGCATTCCAACCAGAATTTCAGGTTGCCCGAGGACAACTCCTTGCCGGTCATCATGGTGGGGCCAGGCACCGGCGTTGCTCCGTTTCGCGCCTTTCTCGAGCATCGCGAGGCGATCGGCGCAACCGGGCACAACTGGCTTTTCTTCGGCGACCAGCGCCGCAATTCCGACTTCCTCTATGAAGATCAGTTTCTAGCTCTCCAGCACGACGGCATCCTCACTCGCCTGGACACTGCCTTTTCTCGCGATCAGGCCCACAAGATCTACGTCCAGGACCGTATGCGCGAGCATTCTACAGAGCTCTATGCGTGGCTGGAACGCGGTGCCTACTTCTACATCTGCGGTGACGCTACGCGCATGGCCAAATCCGTGGAAGAGGCGCTGCTGGACGCCATTGCAAAAGGGAAGAATGGCACGCTCGACGAAGCATCCGAATACCTGGCTGC
The DNA here is from genome assembly GCA_025929125.1 of Acidobacteriaceae bacterium. Lineage (GTDB taxonomy): Bacteria > Acidobacteriota > Terriglobia > Terriglobales > Acidobacteriaceae > Edaphobacter. The sequence continues at coordinate 3,851 of JAICMT010000049.1, forward strand.
GATGAAGAAGCAGCATCGGTATCAGCGTGACGTCTATTGATTCTTTTTGTTGCCGGTCAGACGCGCAGATAGTCCGGACGCCAGCTCTGGATCGTCTGCTTGATCTGTTTCGGCGTCAGGTTCTCGTCCAGGGTTCGGCGAACCATCTCCGGCAGCTCAGCGTCTGCGACAAATCGTAGTGCGATAATCTGGCGGACCGAAAGCGTCTGACTCCGTGCCAGCAGGTCCGCAGGGAGCAGTGCATGAAAGCGAAGCTTCTCCTCCAGCCGGATGATCCGATCCTGCGCGATCAACGAGTGTTGCCGCGCCCGCCCAACCTCCATGAAGAGCACGATAGAGAGGAAGACCCACCACAGAAACAGCGCGCGCTGCTCCGGCCAGTGATGAATGGTTTCGTATACCGAAACGATGATGTTCACCAGCATCGCCGGTGCGATGAAGAAGTGCCATACCGGGTCGAACCGGACGTGATTCTGGTAGCTCTGCGATTCAGGCATTCAAGATCCTTCTGTATGGGATGGGTGAGCGTCAGGCCGATGATACTCTACGCGTCCACCTGCTCCCCAAAATCATGAGATCGATTACGCTCGGAGAGATGAAGTCCTCCAGCAGCAACAAGAAGCGCATCGGAGTCCACCTTGGCACAGCCGGCGGATGCTGGACTGCCGTCAACCGAGCGGTGGAAGCTGCGGCAAACACATTTCAGATATTCTCTTCGAGCCCCCGCATGTGGCGTCCTAGCCGGATCAAACCGGAAGACGCCAATAAAATGCGCGAGCTGCGCACGCGTCATGACATCGGCCCGGTTTCAATCCACGCTAGCTACCTCATCAACCTGTGCAGCCAGACCGAGGCCGTCCGCGCGAACTCCATCGTCGCGTTTCGGGGCGAGGTAGAGCGCGCCCTCGCACTCGGAGCCGAGTACCTCGTGCTTCATCCCGGAAGCTGGAAGGGGCTCACCCGCGACGAGGGACTCCGCCTGGCCGCCCAGTCGATTGAGCGCGCCATAGACGGGCTGCCTTGGCAGGACTCACCCTTCCGCATCCTTATCGAGAACACGGCAGGAGCGGAGTTCTCGCTCGGAAGCAAGCTGGAGCAGGTTGCCGAATTGGTGGAGTGCCTTCGCCCATGCGCGCCGGTGGGCGTCTGCCTGGACACCTGCCACGTCCATGTTGCCGGATACGACATCGTTTCCGAGGATGGCTACACCGAAACTATGCTGCTGGTCCGTGACACCGTCGGCTTTGAGAGCGTGAAGGTATGGCACTGCAATGACGCCAAGGCGGCCTTCGGCTCTAGGCTGGACCGCCACGAACATATCGGCGAGGGCACCATCGGCCCCGCAGCGTTCAAGCGGCTCCTGCAGGACGATCGCTTCGCCCACTGCGCCTTCATCGCGGAGACTCCTGTGGACGCACCCGGCGACGAGGCTCGCAACGTGGGTGTATTACGCACGCTCGCTGCGGGTTGATGTGGCAGCCGGCCTTAACCGCGCGACTGCGGCAACCGGACGTGGAACTCCGTATTACCTGGTTGCGAACTGAAGTTGACGGTTCCGTTGTACTGCTCCACGATCCTTTGCACGATGCCCAGACCCAGCCCGGTCCCAACGCCCGGTGCCTTGGTGGTATAGAACGGATCGAAGATGTGCGCCTGGATCTCGGCCGGAATGCCGGGACCGTTGTCGCCGATCGTCACGCATAGGTAGGCGCGCCGCTGACCGTCCTTGCCCGTGACCTCTTCCGTCCAGGTACGGATGCGGATACGCCCATTCTGCTCCACCGCGTCGATCGCGTTGTCCAGCAGGTTGGTCCAGACCTGGTTCAAGCCCGAACATTCGCTCTGCAGCGTCGGCAGATCCGCGCCGAAGTCCTTCTCCAGCGTGAGCTGCTTCTCCCGCATCTTGTGAGCCAGGATCACCAGGGTCGCGTGGATGCTTTCATTGATGTTGATGGTCTGCTTCTTGCCCTTGCCCTCGTACGCGTAGGACTTCACCGCCTTCACCAGATCGGAGACACGCCCCACGCTCTCCTCAATGGTCCCAACAAGCTGAAGGCTCGAGACCAGTGCCTCGAGCCAGCTCAGTGCGTCGGAAAATGCAGGTCCCGGAAATACGTCGCGGGCGCATTGCAGATCCTTCGACGTCATGCCCATGGAGACCAAAGTAGGGGCGAGTCGCCACGCATCCTCGACCTCCGCCGCTTCCATCCAGGTCGCCAATTCCTCCTCGGCATCGCTCTGATCGAGCGAGTTCATGGGCGCGGGCTTTTCCTTGGAAAGCGCGTACTTCTGCAGCTCGAACATGCAGCCCTTCTGATCGTCCGTCAGGCGGGACTTCGCAAATTTTTCCGTCAGCTGATGCATGCGCAGCAGGTTCTCGCGGAGCTGGCTGGCTGCGCGGATCGCTGCCGAGCCGGGGTTGTTGAGCTCGTGCATCAGCCCGGCCGCAAGCGTGCCCAGAGATGCCATCTTTTCCTGCTGAGCGACAACGCTCTGGTACTTCTGGAAGCGGATCGCCATGTTGCCCAGCACCGCCCTGCGAACACCCGGGCAGACCGTCATCAATACCCAGAACTTCTGTTCGTCAAAGCGCAGCAGCTCGGATTCCTGGCTGGCAATCACGTTGCCCGCGTTGGGCACGTTAGCGAGCAGCGGCAGCTCTCCAAACGCGGTGCCTGCGGCCATCGTCGCCAGCAGGTGCTCGCGGCCGTCCGGCTGGGACTGCGAGATCCGGATCTCGCCGCTCAGCAGGATCCAGAAGTACCTGGGCTGATCGCCCTGTCTTGCGATGTACTCGCCGGGCTGCACCCGCAGCTCCGTCCCATCTACCATGCAGTGCAGCTCATCTTCACTGAGCGCTTCCAGAATGGGAACGGTGCGGAGTCTGGCGATGATGTCATCGCCAGTCTGACGTGTCAGGCCGCCCTGTGTTACTTCGTTCACTGCTCTATTGGATTATGCAGCACGGCCCAACGCTTCGAAAATGCATGGTGCCAAGGTGCTAAACCGGTGTTGCCGAAAGTGTTACTCCGCTCATAGCGTAGCCAGATACTGGTGCATGAATTGCACCGAGATGGAACCTTCGCCCACCGCAGACGCGCAGCGCTTGACGGAGTTGTAGCGGACGTCGCCGGCGACAAATACGCCAGGAACGCTGGATTCCAGCAGATACGGATCGCGCTCCAGCCTCCACGAACCCGGCGCTTTGGTCTTCAGGTCCGGACCGGCGAGGATAAAACCTTTGGAATCTTTGGCAACTTCTCCGGGCAGCCAGTCAGTCTTAGGGGCCGCACCGATGAACACAAAAAGCGACGTGGCCGGGCGGACCTGTTCGCCTTGAGGCGTTTTCAGCGTCAAGCTCTCCAGATGGCCGTCGCCGCCCATCGCAGCGACCTCGGTCCGGGTCTCGACGATGATGTTGGAGGTGGCGGCGATCTGGTCGATCAGATATTTGGACATGCTTCGGGCCAGGGACTCGCCCCGGACCAGCATGTGGACTTGCCGCGCATAGCGCGAAAAGTGCATAGCCGCCTGGCCCGCGGAGTTCGCGCCTCCCACCAGGTAAACGTCCTCATCGGCACAGGACATCGCCTCGGTCTTGGCCGCGCCGTAGTACACGCCTGCGCCGGTGAATCGGTCTGCACCGGGAACCTCCAGCTTGCAATAGCTCACGCCAGTCGCGATCAGGGCTACGTGGCAGCTCAACTCGCGGCCATCGCTCATCCGGCAGAGATGATAGCCCTTTTCCGAGCGCAGCCCGTCCACCCGTTGCGCCAGGAACTCCGCTCCCAGCCGGTTCGCCTGCAGATAGGCGCGCTTGGCGAGCTCGTCTCCGCTGAGCCCCTGCGGGAATCCCAGGTAGTTTTCGATCCGGGAGCTCGATCCAGCCTGTCCGCCGACCGCCTCCGGCTCAACGATCAGGGTCCGTAGCCCCTCCGACGCACCATACACGCCTGCGGCCAGTCCAGCAGGTCCGGCGCCGACCACGATGATGTCGTAAAACTCTTCACTCGCCTCGGTGCGCAGTCCTATCCGGCGCGCCAGCTCCATTGGGCTTGGCTGCACCACGGCGGTGCCGTCGCCGAAGATAACCACCGGCAGCTTCGCATCATCCAGGCCCTTCTCTTTCAGCAGCCCTGTGGCTTCGGGCGACTGCTCCGGGTCCATCCACTTGTACTCGACGCGGTTTCTCGAGAGGTAATTGCGGACCTCGTGATCGGCGGGCGACCAGCGAGTGCCGATCACGCGCACTCCCTCGAAGGGCGGCTTATATCCCTGCTTCCAGGACTCGAGCAGATCGTCCAGAACCGGATAGAGCTTCTCCTCCGGCGGATCCCACGGCTTGTTCAGGTAGTAGTGAATCTTGGCCGAATTGATGGCGCGGATGGCCGCTTCCGTATCGGCATAGGCGGTCAGCAGCACGCGCTTGGCCTCGGGATAGAGCTGCATCGCCTCCTGCAGAAACTCCACCCCGGTCATTCCCGGCATTCGCTGGTCGGAGAGGA
>JAICMT010000186.1 GCA_025929125.1 Acidobacteriaceae bacterium
ATACCGTCACTTGGAAGCCGGCTTTGAGTAGATTCGCCGCCATTCCGCCGCCCATCGTTCCCAGGCCCAGAACTGTCACTTGTTTTTCCATTTCTCTCTTCAACCTCTCAGGTTTGCTCTTGAGGGCACTCTATCAAACCTGTTGCACGTCTAGCCCGAGTGCATCTTATGGAGGGATGATCGAGGAGCTTTATGGCTGGCCGTTCTGATGAGATGGGTGCTGCACCCTTCGTCCCGGAAGAACGCTCGATCCCTATTCTGGGGGAGGCGGTACAGAAGTGCCGCGGATGCGAGCTTTACCGGGATGCCACCCAGGCGGTGTTTGGGGAGATCGATGCTGGGGCATCGAAGCAGACGTCTCGGGTGGCGATCATGATGGTGGGAGAGCAGCCGGGGGATCAGGAGGATCGGCAGGGTCGACCGTTTGTGGGCCCGGCGGGCAAGTTGCTGGATGCGTGCCTGGAGGAAGCGGGGATCGATCGCGATCGCGTCTATGTGACGAACGCGGTGAAACACTTCAAGTGGGAGCCACGTGGGAAGCTGCGCATTCATAAGAAGCCAAGTGCGCGGGAGATTCGCGCCTGCCGTCCATGGCTGAACGCGGAAGTAGAGGCTGTGAAGCCGCGGCTGATCGTGTGTCTGGGGGCAACGGCGGCGCAGGGACTGCTGGGATCAGGCTTCAAAATTACGCAGGAGCACGGAAAGCTACAGCAGGCGACAGGGCTTCCGCCGATTCTGGCTACTCTGCACCCTTCGGCTATTTTGCGGGCTCCGTCGGACGAGGATCGCCAACGCCAGCGAGCCAGTTTTGTGCAGGACCTCCGTGAAGCGGCACGGTTTGCGGACGGGGCGAGCAAGCCGAGGCGTAGGACTGTGCAAGAATAGCCGCATGTTCGCAGCGAGCCGGAACAGGCGGGCGCGCCGATTGTTTGCGCTGACCATTGCGGCGGTCCTGCTCTCGCTGGTGCTGCTGGCGAAATACGGACGCCATCCGGATACGGCGACGCTTCAAATCCTGCATCATGCTGTGACGTCGCCGGTGGGGACGGACTCCACCTACTACATGCAGATGGGCGAGCAGGCATTTAATGGCTCGTCGCAGTTGATCTATCGCGATCTGTTCTTCACCCAACATCAGAAATTTATCTATCCGCCCTCCTCGTTGTTCCTTTTGAAGATTTTGCGTGCGGCGGAGCCGCTGTACATCTCGAGCGATACGGCGATGATGGTGCTGCTGGTAGTGAGCTGGATTGGCGTTCTTGCCTTGGCGGTGTGGCTGTACCGGATTGAGAGCGGCTCATCCTCCATCGCGGAGAGCTGCTGCATTGTGGTGCTCGGGATCCTATTCCTGCCGATTGCGGAGGCGCTTTATCGCGGGCAGGTCCAAATGCTGCTCACATGCCTGTGGGGCGCTGCGGTTCTGCTGTGGATGCGAGGCAGGCCGGGGTGGTCAGGTTTTGTGATTGCGCTGACGTGCGTATTTAAGCCGCAATTGGGAGTTTTCCTTCTTTGGGGGTTGCTGAGGCGGAAGTGGCGATTTACCGCTGCGCTTGCAGGGACAGGCTTCGTGATTGCTACGGCTTCGGTTCTGCACTATGGCTTGCGCAATCACCTGGATTACCTCCAGGTGCTGAGTTACCTGGGACGGCACGGTGAGGCGCTGTGGGCGAACCAGAGCTTCAATGGGCTGCTGAATCGGCTGCTCCGCAACGGCGATGCAATGTCGTGGAGCCTAACGGTCTACCCGCCGTATGTTCCGGTCATCTTCGTGATGAGTACAGCGTTGTCGCTCCTAATGCTTACGGCCGCGCTTGTGGCACCTTCGTTTGGGGGATGGCAAGGAACGGCAGCGGACTTTCTGTTGCTCGGATGCAGCTCAGTGCTAATTTCGCCGATTGCGTGGGAGCATCACTACGGATACTTCTTCTTTCTTATCGTCTTCCTGCTGGCACGAGCGGGGACACTGACGACGATGAGATGGGGCGTCCTTGCGGCATGCCTGCTGATTATGGCGAACCGGCTGCCGCCACTGGACCACAGGATGAGCGGCGGCATCAGCCTGGTGAGTTCCTACCTGCTGTATGCGGGCCTGGCATTGCTGATTCTCCTGGGGGTGGAGCAACGCCGGCGTGCAGAGCTGCACGTGTGAGGCGGATTCATCTGGACTGAACTGGAAAGTCCAGCCCGGCAGCGGCAGCGATTCGGGTATCGCGTTCTGTTGCGGCGGGGTTTTGCTCGGCTGCAGGAATCCACTCGATCTTGTAAAGCGTTTGCTGCCGGTGGGCATTGCCGGTGTAGGCAAAGCCATTCTGCCAAAGGACGGGGTCGGCGCCTACGGTGTGAATGGGGATAAGGCGAAGCGCCGGGTTGTGCAGCAGATTGAGCAGGTCGCCAAAGTGGGTGTCGGTACCGGTGTGAGGCAGGATGACGTACTGAATTCCGCGTTCGGCTAGGTAATCAGGGACACGGCGCTGAACGAGATAGGGCAGGTAATTGCGATCAACCAGTCCACCGAGGTCAATTAAATGAATGTGTGCGTAGTAGCCGATGGCGCCGATGTCGAAAACGGCGATCGGGGTGCCCGGCGGGTAGTTCTGATTGATCCAGTGAGCGAGTTTCACATGAGTGGAGTTGATGGTGACAATACTGTCGTGGAGCGCGGATTTCCAGCGTGGAAGAGTGAGGCCGGTGATGATGGCAAAAACAAAGAGTGAGCCCCAGGCGAGGACATCCGCAAAGAGTGGCTTGCGAGCCCAGGTAAGAGCGAGTCTGCCCAGAGCCATAACGCCGATCGCCATCAGAGGGGGAAACAGCAGCAGGACAAAAGGCTGGTAGCGGCCTCCGTGGCCGGGTTCAGGCAGCGTGACACAGTAGGCGACGTAGTCCAGCACGGCCCAGGCACAGACAGCGGAGAGGCGGCTCGGCATTCGGAGCAGGAGCGCGAACAATCCTATGAAGGATAGAAGGACAAAGCAGGTGACCACCCACCCCGTGTCGGTGTGGAAGAAGTGGTGGGCAAGGATGTCTTTGTAAGTATTCAGGATGAGGCCGCGGAAGCTAGATCGGCCGACGTGCAGGGTCTCCTGGCCGGAGTACATGTAACGGCGGCCACGCAGGGTCATGGGAAGCAGGGATCCGGAGGTCTTCAGATTCAGCAGGAGCGACGGGAGAAAAAGCGCCGCTGCAGTTGCTCCGGCAACGAGGGCATCGTTCCGCTTTCTGCCGCACCAGCGGTATGACAACGGCAGACAGACACACAGCGCCAGCCCTTCCGGGCGGGTGAGAGCAAGTGCGCCGAGCGAGAGTCCGCAGGCGAGTGCGTTCGCTTTTGAAGAAGTGCGATGAAACCAGAGGGCGATGGAGAGAAGGGAAAGTGTGAGGAAGAGAATGTGCTCCATGCCGGTGAAAGCCAGCCAGAGGAGGTTGCCGGAGAGGCCGGGCAGCATCCCCAATGCGAAGGACTCAGGCAGCGGGAGGCCATCCTGCCGCGCCGTGCGCCAGAGCAGGATTCCGCAGGTCATCAGCAGGAGGGAGTTGAGAAGCAGCGGAAAGAAGACCGGATTACTTTGCGGAAACAGCAGGTACTGGAGGGCCAACACGAGTGTCCAAAGCGTGCTTGAGGATCCAGATGACGTTACACCAGGCGTGAAGCCCCAACTGTGGTGCTGGATGAGGTTGCGCGCGATGACCTGGTGAATCCAGGAGTCATCCAGGGGAAAGCCCAGATTTCCGCGGAGTGCGAGGCCGAGCGTGAGCAGGCCTGCTATGTAGGGGATCAGGATCAGGAGCGTCCAGTACCAGGAATTCTGGGCGGGCGAACGGGCCGGACGCCGGAAAACAGAAGCGCAGAATCCGGCCGTAGAGGTGTCCGAGCGATCCATCCGAGGCAGGCGCACTCCTTTCGTTTCATTGTGCCTGATTGAGATCGCAAGCCGGAACCCGCCCGCATAGAGCTGAAGGACGATATCCTGAGAGCGGCGGGCGTATGCTAAAAGAGCACGCTGCGGAATGCGATCCCCGCCGGGCCAACCGGCATGCTAGCCGCGAGCTTTTTCCTATGGATCTGGCTCCTCGTTGAGGTTTGGATTGAATCCATCTACGAACAGACCCCCATTCCAGCCCTGCTCGCGACTGCACGAGCTCTCTGCAGAGGAGTCTGCGGTGTATGCGCAGCTGGATCCGCAGAAGATGCCGCAACACGTCGCGATCATTATGGACGGGAATGGGCGCTGGGCGGGCAAACGATCGCTCAAGCGGTTCCTCGGTCATCAGCAGGGGGCCGAAAGCGTTCAGTTCGTGGTGGAGACGGCCTCGCGAGTCAACCTCCCGTTTCTGACGCTATATGCATTTTCGCTCGAGAATAACCTGCGGCGGCCGAAGTCCGAAGTCAACTTCCTGATGAAGTTACTCCGCAGTTATCTGGTGGGGAATGTAAAGCGGATGAACGACAACAACGTCCGCATGCAGTACATCGGCCGCATCCATGAGCTGCCGAGCGAGGTGCAGGACACCATGCAGTGGGCCGAGGAGGCGACGGGTCGCAATACCGGTACGACGCTGACGCTCGCGTTAAATTATGGCTCGCGCTCCGAGATTGTGGATGCTGCGCGCGCGGTGATTACCGGGCTGATCG
>JAICMT010000058.1 GCA_025929125.1 Acidobacteriaceae bacterium
GCGAGGCGAACGCCTTCCAGGCCGACGACCGGGTCAGGATTGAGCTTGGTTCCCGTGGCGAAGACCGGACCGATGGCGATGTAGTCCGCGGGGCTTTGATCCGCTTCCTGCAACTGCTCCTGCGTGTGGGTGGAGAGGCCGAGCATGCGGCCGGGTCCTACGACGTTGCGGGTGTCATGAGCCGAGAGGTCGTTCTGGCCGACGTGGACGCCATCGGCGTTCGCGAGCACCGCCAGGTCGGGGCGGTCATTGAGGATGAGGCGGCTGGAGGTGCCGGCGATGACATCGCGAAGAGCGGACGCGGCGTGGAGGATTTGTTGCGGGGCGCCAGTCTTGTCACGGTACTGGAACAGCTCGACACCGGCCCCGACCAGCTCGGAGGCAAATTCCGTTACGGTTATGCCGCGGCCGGCGAGCAGACCGGAATCGACGATGGCATAGAGCCGGGGGATCATGCCTCGTTCTGCTTGGCGAAGAAGCGCTCCATGAACTTGGTGTCGAACTGTCCCGCGCGAAACTCCGGATCGGCGAAGATGCGCTGATGGAGCGGGATGGAAGTGTGGATGCCCTGGACGATGAATTGCGACAGCGCTCGCTGCATCCGGTTCATCGCCTCCTCGCGATCCGTGCCATGGCAGATGAGCTTTGCGATGAGGGAATCGTAATAGGGCGGCACCACGCCCTCGGCGTATTGGGCAGTATCCACGCGGACTCCGTTGCCGCCGGGGACGTTGAATGCGGTGATCTTGCCGGCGCTGGGTGTGAACTTCTCGGGGTGCTCGGCGTTAATGCGGCACTCGATGGCGTGACCGTTGATGACGATAGGTTTGGTGATGATGCTTGAGAGCCTTTCGCCGGCAGCGATTCGGAGCTGTGCTTTGACGAGGTCAATTCCTGTGACCATCTCGGTGACGCAGTGCTCGACCTGGATCCGGGTGTTCATCTCGATGAAGTAAATCTTGCCGTCCTCATCCATGAGGAACTCGATTGTTCCGGCGCCCCAGTAACCCACCTCTTTCATGCAGCGCTGGATGGTGTGGCCGAGTTCGGTACGGAGCTTGGGAGTGATCTGCAGGCTGGGGGCTTCTTCGATGAGCTTTTGATGCCGGCGTTGGATGGAGCACTCGCGCTCGCCGAGACTGAGGACCTCGCCGTGCTCATCGGCGAGCACCTGAAATTCGATGTGGCGCGGGCGTTCGATGAACTTCTCCATGTAGAGATCGCCGTTGCCAAACGCGCCGGCGGCCTCGCTGGAAGCCTGCTGGAACATCCCGGGGAGCTCGTCGGGGGTGCGACAGATGCGCATGCCACGGCCGCCACCACCTGCGGCAGCTTTGAGGATGACGGGATAGCCGACGCTCGCGGCCCACTCCAGAGCCTCAGCTTCGGTGGCGATGATGCCATCTGAGCCGGGGAGGATAGGCACTTTGGCCTTCTTCATGGTCTGGCGGGCCGTGGACTTTTCGCCCATCATGCGTGTGACTTCCGGAGGAGGGCCGATGAACTTGATGTTGGAGGCCCGACAGACCTCGGCGAAGTTGGCGTTTTCGCTGAGGAGGCCGTAACCGGGATGAATGGCATCGACGTCCGTGATCTCGGCGGCGGAAATGACGGCAGGCACATTGAGGTAGGAGTCAGCGGACCGCGGCGCCCCGATGCAGATGGCCTCATCGGCGAACTTTACGTGGAGGCTGTGGCGGTCGGCCTCACTGTACACCGCAACAGTGCGGATGCCCATCTCACGGCATGCGGAGATCACGCGCAGTGCGATTTCGCCACGATTTGCAATCAGAACCTTACGAAACATGCATCTCCTGATCTTTTAGGCCGGCCGGCGCTGCGAAGCGGGTGGACGAAAACCTCCATTTACCGGGGCTTTATAACAAACAGCGGCTGTCCATACTCAACCGGCTGACCGCTGCTGGCAATTCTCTTCACGATTTCGCCGGCGACATCGCTCTCGATCTCGTTCATCAGCTTCATGGCTTCCACGATGCAGAGGACCTGCCCCACCTCGACCTGATCGCCGACCTTGACGAAGGGCGAGGCGCCGGGTGAGGGCGATTCGTAAAATGTGCCGACGATGGGAGATTTGACTTGGTGGAGGCCTTCGTCGGCGTCAACGGCCAGTGCCGCGGTACCGGCGGGTGCGGCCGATGCGGGCGGCACGGTCTGGAAAGAAGCTCCAGCCGAGCCGAGTAAGGCGGCCAGCTGGGCCTGATTGGGCGCGGCGGCAGCGACATTCGCGCCCATGAACTTGATGCGCACCTTGAGGTCATCGCGTTCCATGTCGAACTCGGCAATACCGTTGCTCTTCAGGAACTCAACCAGTTCGCGCAACTCCTGCAGTTTGTTCTGGTCCATCATCACTCTTCCCGCGCTGCCCGGCGATCCGCCGGGGCGCATTGAGACTCAGCTACAACTCGATCCATGCCCGCGTGGACGGTGTCAGGATCTCGGCTCCGGTTTGAGTGACCAGAACCATGTCCTCGATTCGAACACCGAACTTGCCTGGCAGATAAACGCCGGGTTCAATTGTAACTACCATTCCCGGTTCAAGCTTCTGGGTCTGCCCGGCCGCGAGTCGGGGACCCTCATGAATCTCTAGTCCGACGCCGTGGCCGGTGGAGTGGGTGAACCACTTATCGAGCCGCGCGCGGCGCAACACGGAGCGCGCAGCCTCATCGACATCGCCGCCGCTGATGCCAGGGCGGACTGCGGCAACGCCAGCCTCCTGCGCTTCCAGGACAGCCTCGTAGACGCGCCTCTCTTCCGCGGATGCGCGGCCGAGATGCACGGTGCGAGTCATGTCCGAGCAATAGCCGTCCAGCACAACACCGAAGTCGAGCGTTACAAACCCGCGGCGAGGTAGCCGAGCGGAGCTGGCACGTCCGTGCGGAAGTGCGGATCGTGGCCCGCTGGCGACGATGCTGGGGAAGGACATCTCGGTCGCGCCGGCAACGCGAGCGTTGTATTCCAATGCCAGAGAGACCTCGGCTTCGGATGCTCCCGGAACAATGTGATCGAAGATAGTGTCGAATAGCCGGCAACCCAGGGCTGCCGCGGCACGCATTCTGGATATCTCCTGCTTGTCCTTGACCCACCGCAGCGTGGAAACCAAGGAGCCAATTGGGGCGAAGAAACCGCGGCGCAGCTTACCCGGCAGCGCTGCCTGCATCTGCTTGAGTGCGGCGACGGTGGTGTTGCCTTCGTCAAAGCCGCAACGCCGGAGACGGGATTTGGCCGCCCACTCCGATGCGGCTATGGCTGCGGCTTTGGGTGCAATGACGACCTTGACGCCGCGTGCCTCAGATTTGGCCTGGGCAGTGTAGCGCCCATCGGTGACGAGGACAGGTCGGAGGCGCGAGGAGACGGGCAGTACCAGGGCGGCGTTCGATCCGGTGAAGCCGCAGAGCCAGCGAACGTCTGGCAAATGAGTTATCACCAGAGCATCGACACCTGCTTTTGCTGCGGCGGCAATGGCCTGCTGTCGTCGTGCGGTCTCGCTCACCGGATCATTCTATCCAAGCGCGACGGCAGCTACATACGGCTGCTGTACCCGGTATGATGGACTATGGCCGGAAGTATCGCCGAAGAGCCTTCGACGGAGCAGCAAAGAGGATTCTCCCGGCGGAAGTTCGTTGCACGGGCTCCCATGGCTGCGGCAGGCGCGCTTGCGCTCTATTCGGCCGAGATCTCGCGGCATGAGCTGAGCGTGGTGACTCGTAGGCTGGCGATTCGCGAGTTGCCCCCGGCGTTTCAGGGATTTCGGATTGTCCAGATCAGCGACATCCACTTCGACGAGTACACAGAGCCGTGGTTCCTGCGCCGGGTGATCCGCGAGATCAACTCCCTTGTGCCCGATCTGGTGCTTATGACGGGAGACTTTATCAGTTTTGCTCCGCTGCCGAGGCGGTTTGCGCAGTACGCTTTTCACCGCTGCACTGAGTTGCTGCACGAGATCGCCTGCCCGACCAGGTTTGCAGCCATGGGCAACCACGACTCCTTCCTCGGAGCTCCGGAGATGGGGCCGATCTTCCAGGCGGTTGATATTCCACTGCTGGTGAATGAGCACGTTCCGCTGGAACGTAACGGACAGCGGCTGTGGCTGTGTGCGACGCATGATCCAGTGACCCATGTGCCGGATCTTGAGGCGACGATTCCGAAGAATCCGGATGGTCCGGTGCTGTTGATGTGCCATGGACCCGATTATGCAGATACCCTGCTGGCACATCCGCGCGGAAGGCTAGTGGATGCGATGTTCTCCGGGCATACGCATGGAGGCCAGGTGCGGATTCCGCTGCTGCCGCCGATGCACCTGCCTGAGGGCGGACGCAAGTATGTGGAGGGGGCATACCAATTGGGGCGGATGCAGTTGTATGTAAACCGCGGAATTGGCGCGGTGGGATTGCCTTTGCGACTGAATTGCCCGCCGGAGATTACGGTGTTTACGCTGGAGCGCGCGTAAAGGTTAGCGAGCCCTGCCTGCCGGCTTCTTCTGCTTGGGTACGACCGCGATCGGCGCCTTGGCTTTGACTCCGCTCATCTGCACCATCCAGGTATCGAGCAGGCTGCGTTTGAAGCGCCATCGGTTGCCAAGCTTAAATGCTGGGATGAATCCCTCTGAGGCATAGCGGTAGAGGGTGTCCCCGCTTATGCCCAGATACTCGGCTGCCTGTCGGATATCCATCACCTCGCGCACCATCTGCTGGACTACAGCCGCCATGAAGAACACTCCAGAACAACCAAGGTAAGTCGAAGAAAACGGCAAAAGAGCCGGTGTCCTCTTTGTATCTCCCGGAGCGCCGGATGGACAAGAGAATTGCGATGGCGATTGCGCGAGCTTGCTACTAACTCACTGATAAATAACAACGGCGACAACTCTGGTTGAGCTGCCGCCGCTAGAGATGGAGTGAAAATTGGCCTACTTGGAGGGCTGCAGGCTCTTGATCGCGTCGAAGATATCCTCTCCGACGGTGCGAGTTTTGGCGATTGCGTCGGCGATGGGAATGTCGGTGATCTGGTTCCCCTTGAGCACCACTAACTGGCCAAACTTGCCTGCGTGCACCAGGTCAATTGCGGCTACGCCGTAGCGAGTTGCAAGCATGCGGTCGTAAGCGGTGGGCGTGCCGCCGCGCTGGGTATGGCCCAGGTTCACGGAGCGAGTCTCATAGCCGGTACGCTTTTCGATCTCCTCGGAGAGCGCCTGGCCGATGCCACTGAGGCGAGCGTGGCCGAACGCGTCCTTCTTTTCGCCGACGGTGAGCTGCCCTTCGACGTGCGGAAGCCGTGCTCCCTCTGCTACGACGACGATCGCGAACCGCTTGCCGATCTCCCAACGGGCCTTCACAAGACGGACCACGTCGTCCAGATCGATTTCTTTTTCGGGTGCGAGTATGACATCGGCGCCTCCGGCGATTCCGGCCGTTACCGCAATCCAGCCGGCATCACGCCCCATGACTTCGACGACCTGCACGCGGCTATGGGATTCGGTGGTGGAGTGAAGGCGATCGACGGCCTCGGTTGCAATCGAGACAGCGGTATCGAATCCGAAACAAACATCGGTGCCGCTGAGGTCGTTGTCGATGGTCTTGGGGACGCCGACAACCGGGATACCGCGTTTGGCCAACTCGACGGAGATGGACTGGGTGTCGTCGCCGCCCAGGGCGATGAGCGCGTCGAGCTTCTGCTCCTGCAGGTTTTTAAGGCACTTCTCAAAGCCGCCCTCGATTTTCTTGATGTTGGTACGTGAGGAGCGCAGGATGGTGCCGCCCAACTGCAGGATGCCACTGGTGGTCTTGAGGTCCAGGGGCATGGTGCGATTCTCCAGCACGCCCTTCCAGCCCTCGAGAAAGCCAACGAATTCATCGTTGTAGTGGAGTATTCCTTTACGCACCGCAGCGCGGATCACCGCATTGAGGCCGGGGCAGTCCCCGCCTCCTGTCAACATCCCAATTCGCATTCCGAATCCCTTTCGATCAGAAATCTTCCATTCGAATGATACCGCGCCTAAGTGCGCGACCGGTGCAGGGGAGGTTTTGATCGGACGGCGGCTGCATCCAATGGCGCATGGCCAGCTATAGCTCCGGCGGCATGCCCATCCGCATCGATCAGCAGGAGCCCACGGCGGCCGGACGGCATCCGGCGATCCTGCTGCTGCATGGATCGGGGGGCAACGTGAGCTTCTGGTTCAGCCGAATTGCGCCGCAATTGGCGCGGCTCAACCTTGGCCTGTATGCGGCGCATTATTTCGATCGCACGAGTACCGCCCGGGCGGACTTGAAGACGATCCTGGACGGCTACCACTTTCCCGCGTGGCAGAGTGCCATTGGAGATGCGATCGCCTATGTGCGAAGTCGACCCTTTGTCGATCCAGACCGGATTGCCTTGCTGGGGATTTCGCTCGGCGGGTTTCTTGCACTGTCGTATGCCGCAAATGCAGAAGCGAGACTTCGGGCGGTGGTTGAGATCTCGGCGGGGATTCCGGAGGATTCCATCGCCGCGGTGCGGCCAAATTTCCCGCCGACGCTGATTGTGCACGGCAATCAGGACACAGTAGTGCCGGTGAGCATGGCCTACCAACTGAAGGAGTTGTTTGCGAGGCAGCACATCCCCCACCAGGCGATGATCCTGCCAGGACAGGGACACTGGTTCGACCCGCCTGCGCAACTGCAGATTCTGACGGCCACTGCCGGCTTTCTGGCGACCCATCTGTAGCCGCGGATAAGGGATATGCCTGGGCAGCTCTCGTGCTGCTGAGTGCGTGCTAGGCTGAGGCCGTGAGCACCCTTTTCACCTCCGCGCCGGAGCCTCCGAAAAAGGCGGGCGGACCGCGGTGGCGGATCGTCTTCCGACGGCGCACGCGCCCCGCGTATCCAACCCGCAGCATGGCGGTGGGGGCGACGTATATTGTCCTGCTGGCGCTCTCTGCAGTGTTCGGCTCGTTGTGCGGGCTCACGCTGATTTACTCAGTGGACCTGCCGCAGATCAACGATCTGGAGAGCTATCGGCCGAGCACCACAACGGAACTTCTGGATGTCCACGGGCGGACGTTCGGCTCCTTTGCGCTAGAACGGCGTGTGGTGCTGCCGTACAGCGAGTTTCCGCCGGTGCTTCGCGAGGCGCTGATCTCGATTGAGGACAAGACCTTCGAACGTAACTGGGGCGTGAACCTGGTGCGCGCAGTGGGCGCCGCGTGGCGTGACCTGCACTCGCGCAGCCGTGCGCAGGGCTCGTCCACGATTACGATGCAGCTTGCGCGCAATTTATTCCTGTCGAACGAAAAGACCTACGGACGCAAGTTCCAGGAAATTCTGCTCTCGGTTCAAATCGAGCGCGTGTTTACAAAAGAGCAGATATTCCAGATGTACGCGAACCAGATCTATCTGGGACGCGGCACATACGGGTTCGAGGCCGCTTCGGAGTACTACTTCAGCAAGCATGTTCGCGACCTCACACTTCCGGAAGCCGCGCTGCTGGCCGCACTTCCCAAGGGAGCGGAGTACTACTCGCCGGTGACGCATCCTGAGCGCGCACTGCGGCGGCGCAATCTGGTGCTCTCCGAAATGCTTCAGGACGGCAAGATTACGGCGCAGCAGGAGCACGAGGCCGCCGCGACTCCGTTGGGCCTCCATATAGAACCGCCGCCGAATTCAGTAGCTCCTTACTTTGTGGAAGAGGTTCGGCGCCAGCTAGAGAAGCAGTATGGGGCGGAGGCGGTCCA
>JAICMT010000043.1 GCA_025929125.1 Acidobacteriaceae bacterium
AAAGCTGACGACTTCGTGCTGACCGATGACGGCGTTCCGCAGAAGCTGCATCTGGAAGAGGACACCGGCTCCGAGCCTCTAGCGCTGGTCGTCTGTGTCGAAGGCGGCGGTGCTGGCGTGGACCAGCTGCAGAAGTATGCCGCGCTCGAAGGCATGCTCGATGCTGTGGTCGGCGCCGTTCCTCACCGGATTGCAGTGGTCGGCTTCGACAGCTCGCCAGTGCTGGTCCAGAACTTTACGACTGATACGACCCAGGCCGAGCAGGCCGTCCATGCGCTGATTGCCGACAACAATGGCGACGATAAGGCCGCCATTCTCGACTCGCTTGCCTTCTCGGTAGACCTGCTGCGCAAACAGCCCATCCAGTTCCGCCGCGCCATCCTGCTGGTTTCCGAGACCCTGGACCGCGGCAGCAAGACGCGGCTGGAGGAAGACGTCCGCGCGATCAGCGATACCAATACCGCAATCTACTCGATCGGATTTTCCAGCACGAAATCCGAGACGCTCAACGATGCAGCGAAACTAAACCAGCCGTACACCCCAGGGCCCGCGCACGGCTGCTTCAGCCGTGATCCCAACGATCCCAACGTCGACCTCTCGAAGAGCGCCGCGAAGCAATCGGCCGACTGCGCCGCCATCCTGCTTCCGCCGCTGCGCATCGCCCAGATTGCCTTTGTTGCTTTGCGCGATGCGCTCTCCAAGAATGTGCCCGAGACCGTGGCCCGGTTGACTGGCGGCGAGTACTACAAGCTCGGCAGTGAAAAGAACTTCGAACGCGACCTGGCCACCATCGCGAACCACATCCCCAACCGCTACATGCTCAGTTTCCAGCCGCAATCGCCGCACGCGGGCTTCCACTCCATCTCGCTGACGGCTCCCGGCTACAAGGGTCTGCTGGTCTACGCCCGAACCGGCTACTGGATCGACGACGCCCAGGCGCAATGAGTGTTCCGCCTTTCACGACAAGTTTTCTTCCACCTGAGGCACCACCGTCTCCGCATTTTGCATCGGCACACCTGACCTGTAGAGTCGTATCCTGATACGGATCCCATGACCAAGACCGCCCCCTTCCAAGTTCCCGATGCCGTCGCTCTGCTGCGGCGGACCCCTGCCGCTCTCGACGCGCTGCTGCGCGGCCTGCCCGACCTTTGGGTCCGCGGCACCGAGGGAGTCGACACCTGGAGCGCCTACGACATCGTGGCTCACTTGATCTACACCGATCACGAGAGCTGGCTGCCGCGCTTTCGTCATATCCTGGAGCACGGAGAACAGGTGCCTTTCCAGCCGTTTGATCGCGGCGGACATAAGGCCGGGCTGCGCGGGCAATCGCTCGATCAGCTGCTCGACGAATTCTCTCAGACGCGAGCGCAGAGCCTTGCCGCGCTTGAAGCGCTCCGGCTCAGCCCCACAGACCTTGAGCGATGTGGTTTGCACCCACGTCTTGGCTCCATCTCACTGGGCAGCGTGCTCGCGGCGTGGCCGGTTCACGACCTGAACCATATCCATCAGATCTCCCGCGTGATGGCGCGTCAGTACGCCGAGCCCGTGGGCCCCTGGACCTCGTTCATGGGCGTACTCAACTGCGATGCCCACGGAGCGTAGTAGCGAGTCGTACCCCTGTTCGCCGCTCCACAAAGGGCCTAGAATAGAGATGTGCCCCTTTCCCCGGCGTCCCCGGCTCCCGACCACAAGCGCTACTTCATCGAAAAGCTTGGCATCTCTGAGCGCCTGATGGAGCGCTGCCTGGGCGAGGCCCTCTCGGCCGGCGGCGATTACGCCGACCTCTACTTCGAGTCCGTCTCCTCCACCTCACTCGGTATCGACGAGTCGCTGGTCAAGTCGGCGTCGCAGGGCATCAGCGTTGGCTGCGGCATTCGGGTGCTTTCCGGCGAACGCACCGGCTACGCCTACACCGACGACCTCTCCTCGGACCGGCTGCTGCGCGCGGCACGCACCGCCGCCCTGATCGCCTCCGGACCGGCGAAGGAGCAGATGTCCGGCTTCCGGCACAGCTCCGACGAGCCGACGCTCTATCCCATCACCGGCGCTGCCGCCGATGCCGAGATCGCCGCCAAACTCTCGTTGATTCAACGCGCCGACCAGGCCGCCCGCGCCTTCGACCCGCGTATCCTGCAGGTCCGCGCCGGCTTCAATGACGAGCTCCGCCGCATTCTCGTCGCCGCCTCCGACGGCACCTTTGCCTCGGATACCCAGCCGCTCGCGCGGCTCAACGTGTTCGTCATCGCGCGAGATGCCGCGGGCGAGAACGGCTCCGGCTCTACAGCACGCGGCAGCTCTGGCGGCGGCGGCCGCGTGACACTCGACTTCTTCGAAGGGCCGCATTCCCCCGAGCACTATGCCCGCGAGGCCGCGCGCACCGCCATTCTGCAGCTCGGCGCAATCGCAGCTCCTGCCGGCGAGATGCCCGTTGTGCTTGGCCCGGGCTGGCCCGGCGTGCTGCTGCATGAGGCGGTAGGCCATGGCCTCGAGGCCGACTTCAACCGCAAGAAGACCTCAGCCTTCGCCGGACTCATCGGGCAACAGGTGGCGAGCCCCAAAGTGACCGTGGTCGATAACGGCCGCATGCCCAACCGGCGCGGCTCCATCAACCTGGACGACGAGGGCAACCCGACCCAGGAGACCGTGCTGATCGAGAACGGCATCCTGAAGGGCTACCTCTCCGACAAGCTCTCCTCCCGCCTGATGGGGATGCCCAACACCGGGTCCGGACGCCGCGAGAGCTACCACCACATCCCGATGCCGCGCATGACCAATACCTACATGCTGGCCGGCGAGGACGCGCCCTAGGACATCATCCGCTCCGTCCAGCGTGGGCTCTACGCCGTCAACTTCGGCGGCGGACAGGTGGACATCACCAACGGCAAATTCGTCTTCTCCGCCTCCGAGGCTTACCTCATCGAGGACGGCAAGGTGACGCGGCCGGTGAAGGGCGCCACCCTGATCGGCAACGGTCCCGAAGCTCTGAAGTACGTCTCCATGGTCGGCAACGACCTGGCGTTGGATGAAGGAATAGGCACCTGCGGCAAGGCCGGGCAATCCGTGCCCGTCGGCGTAGGCATGCCCACAGTAAGGCTCGACCGCATGACGGTCGGCGGAACAGGACAATAAACCATGGCAACAGCCGAGCGCGAAACGAAACTCTACGAGTGTGAAGTGAAGCGGCGCCGCGTGAAAAGCGGCGGCGGGTACGAGCCCTTCTGGAAGACCAAGACCGTGGCCGACGCCCTGATGGACGCCGACACTGAATTCCGCTGCAAGGATTGCTACGGTGAGGTCAAGCTCTTCAAGACCCATAAGGCCGGCGGTCCCGCTCCTCACGCCGAGCACAAGAGCCGGCAGGACTCCGAGTACTGCCCTTCCGGCATGTACTTCCGCAAGGCAGCCGATGGCCGCGAGCCCAGGCCCTCGGCGCACCCCGTCCATTAGCCTGGTCCGCTCTGCGCGCCCCCTGGAACGGATTCGCCGCGCCCGCGAGAATGTCCTTGTGCTCGACTGATACGGTTGAGGGCAGACCGTCTGCGACTGCGCAGCGTGCGCGAGGACAGCTTGCTTCATCACCAGATCAGAAATCTGCTTTCTAGACCGTCGACTCAGCCGCTCTTCTCGCGTCTGTTGACGCTCTGCCATGCCGCACTCAATTATGGAGGCGGGCAGTCGGTGGGTTCGAGTGGCGAGTTGGACGTGCTGCGATTCGTGCGCGACGCCTCGTGGCGCAGCAATCCATGCACCGTCTTCGACGTGGGAGCAAACGACGGTGAATATCTCAGAGCGGTTCTGGACGTTCTGGGAGATCATGCAAAAGTCTGGTGCTTCGAGCCCCATGCCTCCAGTTTCCGCGCCCTCCAGAGCTCGTTCGCCGGCCATCCCGGAGTGCAGACCAGAAACGCTGCTCTGGGAGTTGAGCCAGGAGTCGCCCATCTGCACTTCGAAGCGGACGGGAGCACCACGGCTTCGCTTGCCGGAAATGCCGCGGGACAGGCCAGCGAAGAGGTGCAGGTGGACACCGTGGACCATGTTTGCCGGAACGAGCGCATCGAGCACATTGACCTGTTGAAGATCGACACGGAAGGCTACGAGATGGACGTGCTGCGCGGCGCCCGGCAAATGATGGAATCTGGTCGCATCCGTTCCATTCAATTTGAGTTCGGCCATACCTTCCTGGCCACCCCGTACCACTTCTCTGATCTCTGGGAGCTACTTGCTCCGCACTATGTGATCCATCGCATTCTGCGCCACGGCATGGTGGAGATCACCCACTACTCGCACGATCTTGAGATCTACAAAATCGCGAACTTCTTTTGCGTGCAGAAATCACTGTCGCATCATCGCTAACGCCGGATCGGATCAACCGCTCCTCTCTGACGCATTCAGCCGTGGGCGGGCTGAAAGAACCTATTGCCTCGTCAACCGGCCACAAGTACACTCCGTCGTGATTCACGAGGAGATCTTGATGCGTTGCCTGCTTCTCCCTTGCACTCTGCTGCTTGCTGGCGTCAGCATCGCCTCTGCGCAGGATTCTCCCGGCTACCACGCGCCTGACAGCGGTAGCCGCACCTTTATTGCCGGCGTTGACGTCAAGCCGACTCCGGGACGTCCCTTCACCGCTTCGGAAGGTATTACCTGGACCCGGCCTACCGATGGCGCCGGAAACATCACGGCGCACCTTGAGGCCAAAATCATGCGGGACAGTGATGGCCGGGTGTATCGGGAGCGTCACGCCTTTGGCTCCCCGAATCCTGATCCTGAATCCACACTGCAGCAGTTCTACGTCATGGATCCTGTAGCCCACACGGTCACCACCTGCATCAAGGCTCAGCGGCTTTGCCACATGGTTCTGTTAGGCACGCGTCGGGCTCCTCCCGTGCCGCCTGTCGGGCCCTTCAACAACGGTAAGGAATACCTTGCTCGAACCCCGCTCGGCAGCCAGTCACAACAGGATCTTCGCGTCACCGGCACGCTTGAAACGGTGACGATACAAGCAGGTACCTTCGGCAATGACCAGACCATGACGTTGACCCGGGAGTTCTGGTACAGCCCGGACCTGCAGATCAACCTTTCGGTCGTTCGTAAGGATCCACGCACCGGCACTCAGGAGATCCGGGTCACATTGGGTTCCCGATCCGATCCCGATCCTGCAGCTCTCAAAATTCCTGCCGGGTACCGGGTTATAGACAATCGCCCTGCGCCTTTGCGGGTTGCTCCCCCTGAGACGGCGCACTAGGAGAATCCCGCCGAGATCCCCGGGCTGCCACTGTGCCCTGCCCGGCTTGCTAAACTAGACAAGCCGCGCGGAGATCAACTTGCCCGATATCGCAACCACCACCCCTGACGAGAAGGCCGCATCCGCCTCCGCTGAACACGAAGAAAAAGAGACCGCGCTCGAGTCGCTCTCCTCCATCTGCACCGTGCTTGCCGTCGGGCTGTTCGTGATGACGTTCGTCTTCCAGAACTTCGAGATTCCATCCGCATCGATGGAGAAGACGCTGCTGATCGGCGATCACGTGCTGGTCGACCGGGTTACGCTTGCGCCGCCCTCTCATTGGTTTCCGCTGATGCACTACCGTGACGTGCGGCGGGGAGACGTCATCGTCTTCCTCAAGCCGCACCCGGAGACGCCTGACCTCTATCTGGTGAAACGCGCCATCGGTCTTCCAGGCGACCACATCCATCTGGAGCACGGCGTGGTCTACATTAACGGCGTCGCCCAGAACGAGCCGTACGCGCAGCAACCGCGAGAGGACGGCAACCCGGAAGACTCCTACATCCCGTACCGCGACGATTTTCCACGAGTAGATCTGCAGGATCTGCAGGCCGCCTCGATGGAAAACCATGCCGCCTACTGGGCGGTGGAGCTGCCGAGCCACATCGTGGACGGCGATCTCGTGGTGCCGCCGGATTCCGTGTTTGCGATGGGCGACAACCGTACCCAGTCGCTCGATGGCCGCTTCTGGGGATTCGTCCCGCGCGAGAACATCGTCGGCCGCCCGATGTTCATCTACTGGTCCTTCGAAACACCCAAAGACCAGATCGACAAGACCGGGCTCGGCGATCGCATCGCCTTCATCGGCCATGTGCTGATCCACTTCTTTGACCAGACGCGTTGGAATCGCACCTTCCACGTGGTGCACTGAGCTTGGTAACACCGGTTCAGTCAGTCATGGAAGAATAAGCCGTTCCCCCGCGATGCAGACCGACATTCATTCCGACGCGGAGCCTGAGCTGGAAACCTCGTCTCCGGGGCAGCTGCGGCGGCGTCTCGCTCTGGTTCTGTCGCTGGTACTGGTCGTGCTGGTGCTGGCGTTTATCCCGCCGCTGATTAATGTCAGCCGGCTGCAGCGGCGAATCGCGCGCAACATCAGCCTGTCGATCGGGCGGCCGGTCCACTTCGACCGGCTTTCGCTCACGCTGCTGCCGACGGCCGGCTTCACGCTCGAAAACTTCGTCATCTCGGAGGACCCGGCGTTCGGGTATGAGCCTATCCTTCGCGCAGACGAGGTGCACGCCCGGCTGCGGCTGAGTTCGTTGTGGCGCGGCCACCCCGAGTTCTCCACCATTTCCTTCTCCGAACCCACCAGCGTGAACCTGGTGCACCTCGCGGACGGCCGCTGGAATATCCAATCACTGCTCTTTCAGGCTTCGCACATCCCTGCGGCACCCACTGCACAACGTTTTGCCGGGCCGGCGCCTCGCTTCCCTTACATCGAGGCCACTGGCGCGCGCGTGAACCTGAAGCTGGACCAGCGCAAGACGCCGATCTCGTTTGACCAGGCCGAGTTCGCGCTGTGGGAGCCGCAACCGGACCAGTGGAAGCTGCGGCTGTCGGGCCGGCCCATCCGAACCAATGTGGCACCGGGCGAAACCGGCACGGTGCGCATGGAAGCAACGCTGGGGGCGCCCAATAAGACCACGAGCTCTCTGGTAGCCACTCCCATCTCGCTGAGCGGAGACTGGCACGACGCCCAACTCGGCGGAATCACCCAGTTCGCGACCGGCTCCGATGCCGGACTGCGTGGGGACCTCTCCGGCAGCTTCGGCGTCGAAGGCACACTGGCCGAGAATAAGATAACAGCGCAGATCCGGCTGCTGAACGCCCGGCGCGCTGACTTCATCCCACCTGCTCCGCTTTCGCTCGAAGCGCGCTGCGAGGCGCATGCATCGGAGCTCTTTCACAGCTTCACCGACGTGGCCTGCTACTGGCCTCCGCCAGAGACGGCTGACCCGAGCACGCTGATTGCGGCGGCCCAGATTCCCGATGTGCGCACGCCAGAAACCGCCACGGTGCGGATCAGCCTGCCTGCGGTGCCCGCCTCTACCTTTTTCAACTGGGTGAGCGTGGCGACGCCGCATCCTCCACTAGGACTCGCCGGGCCGGGTACGTTGTCGGGCCAGGTCGTCTGGGGACTGCCCGATGGCACGAGCGCCAATCAAACTGCTGCGCGACCAGGCTGGACCGGTGAGCTCGAGCTCTTCGGCGGCACCATCGCGATTCCGAACCAGCCGCCCGTAGAGCTCGGAGACATCCTGCTGGACGCGTCACAGCCGACCGCGCCGGCCAAACCAAGACGCGGGCAGCCTGCCGTGCCAGTTGCTCCCCCGGCGCACGACTCCTTCGATCTGGAGCCGATGGAGCTGGACCTGGGAGGGAAGTCGCCGGCGACTCTGACCGGCCATGTGGACGACTCCGGCTACACACTGCACCTGACCGGCTCAGTACTTCCCTCGCGGCTGCTCGCCGTAGGCAAAGCGGTGCCGCAGCTGGGTGAGGGCCTGGCATCCTGCCTGCCGGCAGCTGAGGAGACAGGCGGCTCAGCTGCTCGGACTGCCAAGCCCCCGGAGACGCCGATCCATGTGGACCTGACCGCGAACAGGACATGGGGAGGGCCGCAGAGCTGGTGTCCGGCACAGGCGTCCGCTGTTCCGGGACCCTAGTTACCCCCTACCCCCCGTACTTTAATTCCCAAGGTATTCCGGATAAAGGCCTTAGCAGGGCTAAGTCTGCCGGCAATATCCCAAAAAGCAAATGGCCCGCAAGCGCGAATGTACGCCTGGGGCCTTTTTCTCATCTCTAATTCCATTATAGCGGTTTGAGTAAAACTGCTGTCACATGAAAATGATGCGGGTAAAAGCTCTATTTCAGAGATTTGATTGGATTTTCCACGGAACAGGGGCTTGACAGCAATTCCAAGGCAGAGGTGCCGCGGTATTTGGCCGACTCGTTTAGTTGATTGTAGTTTAGACATATAATGTGAGTGTAGTGTTGTGAATCTTGGGCGCGAGAGACGGCATCTTAAGGAGTGCTATGGCATTTAAATGGGAGAAACTCACAGTCAAATCGCACGAGGCGCTGCAGGCGGCCGCGTCTCATGCCGCGGAGAACGGCAATCCGGAGGTGCTGCCCATGCATCTGCTGGCCGCGCTGCTGGAGGACCGCGAGGGCGTAGTGTTGCCGGTACTCCAGGGAGCGGGGGTTGCCGCGCAGCAGCTTCTGACCAGCGTCAATGAAGCAATTGCGAAGTTGCCCAAGGTGCAGGGCGGCACGCAGCCGGGGATGTCGCAGGCGCTGCAGCGGGTTTTGGATCGCGCGGCGAAAGAGGCGGACAGCTTCAAGGACGAGTACATCTCAACTGAGCATCTGCTGCTGGCACTAACCGAGGCCAAGGGCGATCCGGTGCGGGATGCGTTGGCCGCACTGGGCGCGACGCATGATTCGGTGCTGAAGGCGCTCTCCGCAGTTCGCGGATCGCAGCGTGTGACCGATCAGAATCCTGAGGCCAAGTTCCAGTCGCTGGAAAAGTACGGCAAGGACCTCACCGATCTGGCGCGCAAGGGGAAGCTGGATCCCGTGATCGGGCGCGACGAAGAGATCCGCCGCGTGGTGCAGGTTCTGAGCCG
>JAICMT010000439.1 GCA_025929125.1 Acidobacteriaceae bacterium
CGTTCTGGAAAGCTCTCGCGAGAGTCGCTTAGGCCGCGACTTCCTGCTCGCTTATTTCGTCTTCGGCGCGGAGCACAAGTTGATTCTTTTTGGCCCAGGCGTGGGCACGCCAGATACCGATCAGCGGCGCGCACGCCACCACAAGAAATGCATAGACGACAGTCGATTCCATAGCCGCACTCTCCCTTTGCGCCTCTTCTCTGCCGCTGGAGTATGCGGCTGAGAGGCTCCCTCCGACTATCTGCGCGTTTTCGGTGTTGCTAAATCCCACCTTTGCAGGAGGCATGCAACCTTTGTGCTACCGGCGCATCGCTGGAATGGCGTGGTCCTGCAGCGGCGTTCGCGCATCCAAACAGACAGGTGCGGCAGGGTGGAGACGGCCGCAAGTGGCTCGGTATCACCAGAAAGTTCCATGGCTTCGGCTGCCACGCACCCCTACTCTGGTGCTTTCGCAGCAAGAGCGCTCCGCATTCGGTGCGCTGCCTGGCTGAAGGGAGAACGCGAGTTGACGATGCGCACAGTCCGGCTCAGTTTCGCAGGAGTATTTGGGCTGTCTGCCGCAGTCTGCTTGTGGTTCAGCGCGCTGGGGTTTGGCTCGGCGCTCCGGCATGAGCTGCCACTCACTTTGGTTTTCGCGCTCGGCTCCGCTGCCGTGTTTGCCACGGCCGCTTGGCAGATCGCAACTTCTGGTGCTTTTGTGCGCCGCTGGGCGTTGGCGGCAAGCGTTCTGCTGATTCTGCTGAGCCTGTTTGCTATTGCTTATCTTTCGCCGCATGATTTTGTGCTCCCGCTATGGGCCGCTGCCCTGCTGGGCTATGCAGGGCTGGCGCTGTTCGGAAGTCGCAAGTCGGCCGCCGTGAGCGCGGCTCCCAAGCCAGTGAGTGAGGCGCTGCCCGGAGATGGCACCTGCGCGATCGCGAGCAAGCTCGCTGCGCTGGCCGCTGCAGCCGGAGCGGTCGAAGGTACCGCGCACTGGTCCACGTGGGCCGCTGTACACGGGCTGCCGCTGCACGATTCGCCAATGATCTATATCCAGTACCTCGCGGCGACGCTGCTGGTGCTGTTCCTGCACGAGGGCGGACATGCGGTGGCCGGGATTCTGATGCGCATGAAGGTGACGGCGTTCATCGTCGGGCCGTTCCGCTGGACCCTGGAGGACGGGCGCTGGCTGTTTGAGTTCCGCGCGCTCGACATCGTTTCGTTTCTGGGAGCTGCTGGTGTGGTACCCGCAGAGATGACCAACTTTCGCCGCCGTAAGCTGGTGCAAGTAGCCGCCGGACCGGTGGCCAGTCTGCTGACCGGCGCTCTGGCGGTATTTGCGATTCTGCACGCGCCGGGTCATGCGTGGGCAGGTGGATGGCGCGTGCTGGCCTACTTCGCGACGATCTCGCTGGTGGTCGCGTTCCTCAACTTCATCCCGTTCAAGCTGGGCTCGGCCTACTCGGATGGCGCGAAGCTCTATCAACTGCGGCGTGATGGCCTGTGGGCCGACTACCACCGCCTGATTGCGGCGATCCACGCCACCAAAGTTACTGAGCTGCGGCCGCGCGATTACGATGTGGCCACGGCTGAGCGCGCTGCCGGGACCATTGCACGCGGGGCCGACGAGCTGAACATGCATCTCTGCGCGTACGCACACTATCTGGATTGTGGGCAGCTCAGCGAAGCTCGGACTGCGCTGCTGAAGGCGGAAAGCCTCTGCAGCCGCTCGTCGCTGGAGCCGGCCGACCATTGGTACTCCGAGTTGGTGTTTGCGCATGCGTTCCTGGGCCGCGACTCCGCTGCCGCACGACGCTGGTGGAATCGCATGCTCTCGCGCGAGTCGCTGACGCGGAAACCGCGCACCCATGTACGGCTGATGTCTCGCGCCGCCCTGCTGCTGAGTGAAGGCCGGGTGGCCGAGGCCGCCGAGATGTGGAAGAAGGCGGACGCATGGGCACGGCGGCTTCCCCGCGCCGGCGCCTCGGACGCGCACCGCCACTCCATCCAGCTGCTTGGGAACGCTGTCCGCGAGCGTCTTAGCTCGACGGCGTAAGGCTTCCTAGCTCGCCCAACTCTTTCTCTTCGTTCCGCCGCCATACAATATTTCCATGTCGTTCTCTGCGGCCATGGAGCACCTGCAGGCGCTGGTGCAGGAGCTTGCCCCGGGTACCCCGCGTCGGAAGTTCGAGCTGGAGCACATGCGCGTGCTCGCCGCTGCACTGGGCGATCCGCAGCAGCGCTTCCCTTCCGTGCTGATCGCGGGGACCAATGGCAAGGGCTCGACCGCTGCTACGCTGGCCTCGATTCTCAGCGCAGCGGGGCTGCGGACCGCGCTGTACACCTCGCCGCATCTGACGCGCGTGACCGAGCGCATCCGCACCTCGAACCCCTCCTCCTGCGGGGTAGA
>JAICMT010000447.1 GCA_025929125.1 Acidobacteriaceae bacterium
ACAGCGCAGCCTGTAAGCAGAACAGGAAGGGACATTACCACGGCAAATCCAGATCGCATACTTCACCCCAGGCTGGAGCTTCGGCACGCTGTGTGGAGCTCGCGTACAGCGCAGGAAAGCTCCTTTTATCGTCGCCCAGGCCTATTCTGACGCTGAATGGCGGAAAAGTTGTAAATTTCTAATGTTTCTCAGGTGGGGTGAGTGCCATGTCCATAAACAAGTAGTCCATGGGCCAGCCGGGTTTCACGCCAGTATGCCGCACCACTACGGCGAGCTGAGCGTAGTGGCGAATTGCGTGCAGCATAGCGTGCAACAGCACAGCCCGCCTGGTGGCCGTCGCGGCGCCCATTGATCGCGTGACAAAGTCAATGCGTTCGTTCCAGTCCACCTCTCGCGCCAGCTCCTGCCGGTAGAGTTTCACGGCGCGCTCATGCGTCGCGTAGATCGCCGCTGGGGAGTCGTAAGGGATGTCGCCGTACTCCGTCGCAGGCAGCCCGGCGAGTCGCTCGGCGTATCGCAGTTCCACAGCCACAATGTGCTGCAGCACGCCGGCAACGGTCACCGCGCCTGCGATATCACACTTCACCTCGAGCAGATCCGGGTGTTGCTCCAGCAGCGAGCGCCACTCCGTCGAAGTCTTCTCCAGCCATCCCAGCAGCTCTTCCGCACTCATTGCGGGAACCGACATACTCTACCTCCCTTTACAGCCCGTCGCGAAGCGCCCTCCAGCCGATGTCGCTCCGGTACTGCATCCCGTCGAATGAGACCTTCCGCAGCGCCGCATAAGAGTGGCTGAGCGCCACCTGCAGCGCCGATCTCGCGTCCTCCGCATTTTCCGCGGAAGATGTAATCGCCAGCACGCGGCCCCCTGCAGTGACCACTCGCCCGTCTTTGAGAGCCGTTCCAGAGTGGAAGATGACCGCATCGGATTCGGCGACCGAGTCCAACCCGGAGATCACCTGTCCCGCAACATACTTGCCGGGGTACCCTCCACTTGCGGCGATGACACAGGCGCTGGCGCCGGGCCGCATCCGGATGTCGAGCTTGTCCGCCGTGCCGTCGATGGTGGCCTCGAACAGGTCGACGATATCCGTCTGCAGGCGGACCAGGATCGCCTGCGTCTCCGGATCTCCGAATCGGGTGTTGAACTCGAGAACCATTGGCAGCTTCGACCCATCGGCCTGAGGAACCATCATCATTCCGCAGAAGAGGATGCCTTGAAACGGCGTCCCCTCTTCCGCCATCTTGTCCACGGTGCGTTGGGCCACATTTTTGAGCAGCCAATCGCGGGTTTCCGCGCTGAGTAGTCCGTCGCTGGTGTACGCGCCCATGCCGCCTGTGTTTGGCCCGGTGTCACCCTCACCCACGCGTTTATGGTCCTGGGCGGCGGCTAGCGCTACTGCCGTCCTGCCGTCGCACAGCGCGAAGAACGAGACCTCTTCGCCCTCGAGAAACTCTTCCAGCACCAGCTCTGTTTCCGCCGATCCCAGCAGGGCGCCAGAGAACATCTCCTCCGAGGTACGTTCCGCCTCTGCGTTTGATTGGCAAATCACCACACCTTTGCCCGCAGCTAGGCCGTCAGCCTTTACAACCACCGGCGTCTTAAAACTCGGCAGCGCCTTACGCACTTCCTCCACAGAGGTGCATCTGGCGTAAGCGGCGGTTGGAATTCCGTGCCGCTGCAGGAACGCCTTTGCGAAGGCCTTGCTCGTCTCCAGCCGCGCTGCCGCCTGGGTGGGTCCGAAGACACGGAAGCCAAACGCGGCCAGCTCGTCCACGACGCCGGCCGCCAACGGCAGTTCCGGCCCGATGACCACCAGGTCCGGTCGCTCTTGAAGCGTTAGCCGGGTTACTGCGTCACGATCTCCGGGATCTACCGGCATGCAACGAGCGAGTTGCGCGATGCCAGCGTTGCCGGGAGCGCAGACCACCTCACTTACTCTGGGGGACCTCCGCAGCGCCCATATAATGGCGTGCTCCCGGCCGCCGCCGCCAATTACCAGCACTTTCATGCGTTCCGTTCGCTCCTTATTCGGTTCGGCCTGCCCTGGGCTGCGCAACCACCAGGCCGCGTGGCGTCGGCAACATCACCACCGAGATCAGTCCTTCGCGCTCCATCTTCAGCGCCGCCTCGCGCACTACCTTCAAGTGCGAGCTGGCATCGTGCATCAGAATGATGCCGTTTGGGTTCATCTGCGGCAGGAAGCGCTTCACCTCCTGCTCCCGGATCGGCATGTCCGAGTCCGAGAACAGCAGGTCGATGGCGCCTTCCACCTTCATCTCCAGGCTGGACTCGTTGCGGAGT
Organism: Acidobacteriaceae bacterium; assembly: GCA_025929125.1. GTDB lineage: Bacteria > Acidobacteriota > Terriglobia > Terriglobales > Acidobacteriaceae > Edaphobacter. The sequence continues at coordinate 2,306 of JAICMT010000447.1, forward strand.
TCGATCCATCGTTTCAA
>JAICMT010000116.1 GCA_025929125.1 Acidobacteriaceae bacterium
CCGATCCGTTCCAGCAGATCGTCCAGATCGAGAATGCTGGTGATCTCGCGCGAGATCTCGTTGAGCACGGCGAGCGTCTGCGCCTGGCGCGAAACCCGGGTGTAGAGACGGGCATTCTCGATCGCAATTGCGACGCGTGAAGCGGTCAGCTCCAGCAGCCGCTTGTGCTCTTCCGTGAAGAACCCGATCATCTCCGACTGCAGATCGATCACTCCAACCACTCGGTTCTTCACGATGAGCGGAACGGCGAGCTCCGACTTCACATTCGAGTTGCCGTCAATGTAATTGTCGACCGTGCTGACATCCTCTACCAGGATGGACGAGCGGGTGATCGCGGACTGGCCGACGATGCCGCGGCCAAGTTTAATGCGCATCCGCTCCACCTCCGGCGCATGGCCCGTCTGGAAACGCATTCTGAGCTCGCCGGTGCGATCGTTGACCAGCAGGATGGCAAAGATCCGGTAATCGATGACCGCGCGGACAAGATCGGCGACGCGCTGGAGCAGCGTGTTCAGATCGAGGGTGGTGTTCAGGGCATCGGCGATCTGGTGCAGAAACTCGACTTGCAGGGGCTCAAGCCGGATGTTGGGCGCATCTGACTGCTGCCCATCGGGAAGCCGCGGGAGTGGCGCCTGCGCCGGGCGGTAGTCTCCCTCGAACGACTCAGGATTGGATTCCGGGGCAACTTCCTTGGGCTTTTCTGCGGTTTTCATCCAGTATCGATTCTACCTGCTGCGGCTGTGGGCAGCCGCGGCAGTCTTGGACGCTGGAAAGGAAGGACTGAAGAGCGGCAACGGCGGCTCATCTCACGCACGGAGAGATGCGAGAGATACAGCCGCCGTTTCAATCGCCTTGATACGATGCCTTCGAGAGAAGGACAAGAACAGTCAGTACAACGCAGAGCGATTCTGCGATCGATTTCAGCGGATCAAGCGGTGCGGCGACGACCAGCCGCCAGTTCGCGGACGTGGTTCAGGAAGATCGAGCGCTGCAGCGAATCGAGTTGGGAGGTGTACGCAGCGATCTCCGCGAGGAAAGGATCCGAGGTCAGTACCGCAGCTTCATCCCGATGCCGAGTGTTGGCGTCACGGAGCAGGGCTGCGATATCAACTTTGAGAGCCCTGGCCAGCCGATCGAGCGAGCTCAGAGTCGGCATCGCCTTGCCGTTCTCGATCTTGGAGATGTAGGTGCGCGGCACGCCCATGCGGGCTGCGAGCTGGCGCTGGGAAAGATTGCGCACGTGCCGCAGATCGCGAACCGCGTTTGCCACCTGAAGCCCATTCTGCTCTTCCGACGCGGGTGCAATGGTAACCGACGCGGGCTCAGGCTCCGGCGCTTCAATTTCCAGACACTTGTGGCAGCGTCTGCACAATGCGTTGACTGTGCGGAATTGCACCAGACTGCAGTGGTCACAACGGAGGACCTCCCGCTGTTCGACTGAAGGCATCATGGTTGCCATAGATTGTTTCTGCGGGCGGACCCAGAGCAAGGACCGCGGCACACGTCCGATAACGTCGAACGCATGATGTGCCTAGAGTGACACCGGGTAGTCAGAGAGTCAAGAGCAAAAGAGGCAAGACTGCCGAAGAAACCCCGAGAAAACCAAAAGAGGAATCAATGCAGTTAACAAGCATTGAGGAACTCCCCGCATAGGAATTGGCGGCCTCGATTCTTCAGCCGGCAAGAAACTCCGAGGCGGAGAGCCTTTGTATTCCAGCTTCGAGGAATGCCTTGTCGGCTGCCTCAACGCTGCCCGGCAGGCGGACTGCGCGGCAGGCATCCTCGAGGACCAGGCACTCGAAGTCGAGCGCGACACCATCGACGGCCGAGTGCCGGACGCAGAAGTCATAGGCTAGCCCGCAGAGAAAGAGACGCTCCAGGCCGCGCTCGCGCAGGTAGCCGGCGAGTCCGGTAGGCGTCGCATGGTCGTTCTCCACGAAAGCGGAGTACGAATCGATTGTGCGACGGAAGCCCTTGCGCACAATCAGCTCGGCATGCGGCAGATCAAGCGCGGGATGAAAGCCGGCGCCGGTGGTTGCCTGAACGCAGTGGTCGGGCCAGAGGGTCTGCGGGCCGTATTCCGACGGCACCGAGGTGTACGGCTTGTGCCCGGGATGTGCGGAGGCAAAGGAGATGTGCGACTTCGGATGCCAGTCTTGGGTGAGGATGACGTGCTCGAATTGGCTGCCCAGCCGGTTGATGAGCGGAACGATCTGATCTCCGCGATCGACAGCGAGTGCGCCGCCGGGGCAGAAGTCGTTCTGGAGATCGATAACAAGAAGTACATCGGTGGACTGGCGGATTTCCATGTCTCCAAGTCTGGCACGGGAGTGCGTAGCGGAGTCAACGGGAGATGCAGAGTCGAAGCAGATAGACTGGCAGCATGACAGAGAATTCCCGGCGATCGAAGGCAGTTGGAACCACGCGGGTGCGGGTGCGATACGCCGAGACCGATCAGATGCGGGTGGTATATCACGCGAACTACCTTGTGTGGTTCGAGATCGGCCGGGTAGAGCTGATGCGTCAGTTTGGACTGGACTACAGCCGGATGGAGGCTGAGGAAGGCATCGGAATCGCCGTGGCCGAGGCACGCGTCCGGTACAAGGCGCCGGCGCGCTACGATGACGAGCTGACGATCGAGACCGAACTTGCCAATCTGCGCGGGCCAGTGCTCCAGTTCCGCTATCGGGTGCTGCGCGAATCGGACCAGATGCTGCTGTGCGAGGGAGAAACGATCCACGTCGTGGTTGGGCGCGACATGAAGCGGCGTCCTCTTCCCGAGCGATATGCGGAGGTCCTGATGGGAGCAGCGGCTGAGCCTGTTCCTGAGCGGGCCTAGCAGAGTCGCTGGGATCGTGGAGGACTCCCCTCAGTCCTTGCTCAAGACAGGTTCGGCAGCCGATTCGCGAACGACAGCGCGTGCAGTCTGCCAGGCTTTGGCATACTTCCAGCTGGTGTAGGTCGCATGATAGAGGTGCAGCAGCAGTCCTTCGCGGCCATCAAGAAAGCCGAGCCTGAAGAAATAGTTCCAAAGGAACATCAGCTGCGGAACCAGGAAAACGCGCCCCACGAACGCGGGCCAGGAGCGGCTGACTTTGCCCGCTGCTACCAGCAGCTCGCAGCCTAGAGTACTGTAGCGGTCCATGTGCTCGATATAACTCTCGAGCGTGGGATACGCGTGGTGGATCAGGTCGTAGTCGAGTGTCGAGGCCTCTCCATCGAACGCGATAGTTTCGTGAACGGGGCGGTCCTGAAAGCGCGGCGTACCGGCGAAATTGGCCGCAGTGCGGCGAAACAGGCGCAGCTTGGGATCCGGATAGAAGCCGCCGCGTTTGATCCATCGGCCCAGGAAGAGATTCCTGCGCTTGATGTAAAAGGCGTCGGTCGGCGGATTGGTAGGGAGCAGGGTCCGAATCTGCTGCTGCAGCTCAGGGCTGAGCTCCTCATCGGCATCGAGCGACAGTATCCAGATCCCGGTGCACTTTGCGATGGCAGAGTTCTTGGAGGCCGCGAAGCCCTTCCACGGCTCGTCATAGACCATTGCGTTGTAGGACCTGGCGATTTCGACTGTGCGATCCGTCGAGGCGGAATCGAGCACGACGATCTCATCGGCAAACTGCACGCTGGCTAAGGTCCGCGCGATGTTTGCCTCTTCATTCTTAGTGATGATGGCGACTGATAGCATCGGCGTCGTCGTCATAGCAGTCCCGGACCCGGAATTCGAACAAAGGTGAAACTCAAGTGCCGCGCGGCATGGCTTGTTCCGAAGAGAAGAGCGCTTCTGAGCGAAGTGTACCCGATGCCCGTGCGGCGGCCCGGGAAGATTGACGACGGAACACGCGGAGTGACCACCCAGAAAGAGTTAGGCGAGCCGAATGGCCGGATCGCCGAGGTGCTCGCGAAGCAGCCGCTCTACCAATGGAATCATCGGTTCACGGGTCTTCGGCAGCACAAATGCTTGATCCTGCTCGGACCACTCCAGCTTGAAACTGGTCGCCAGGGCTGAGATCCAGACCTGGCGGACGGGAGTATTGGGAGTTACGACGAATTTACTCGAGCCGTCTTCGAAAACAATGTTCATCACACCATTGTTGTCTTCGAATTCAAAGCCGCTCCCCTGGTCTTCAGCCGCGATGAGAGCCTGCTTCAAGGCCTCGAGGGCACGGTCGGATTCGCGGCGAAACTGGGCTTCATCAAGCATGTAGCTAGTGTAGTGGCATTCCGCGATGGAGGCATGGTCGCAAATAGAAAGGCCCCGAGATTCCGGGGCCTTCATTCGAGCGAAATTCGACGCTAGAAGGGAATGTCGTCGTCGGTGATGCCCTGGTCGGCGTAGTCGGGCGCGGCAGGCGCAGCACCGGAGCTGCTGGAGGATCGGGAATACCCACCTCCGCCCTCCGCGCTTCGACCGGCTCCTCCGCCGAGCAAGGAAAGCTCGTTGACCAGAATCTCGGTCTTGTACCGTTTCTGCCCGCTCTCTTTATCGTCCCATGAGCGCGTCTGGATCTTGCCTTCGATGAAGAGCTGGGTGCCTTTCTTGACGTAGTCGCGCACGATCTCCGCTGTGCGGGAAAACGCGACCAGGTTGTGCCATTCGGTCTTGTCCGCCCAGTTGCCCTGCGCGTCCTTCTGGCGGTCCGCGGTAGCGAGAGTAAAGCTCGCAACCGTCATCCCGCCCTGTGTTGCCCGAATCTCCGGATCCTTGCCCACGTTGCCGAGCAGGAACACCTTATTGACTCCCTTTGCCATGTGCGATGTTCTCCTGTCCGCTGGGAATTTCCGAGACGCGATCTGTCAGATTGCAAAACGGCCGCGCCGATCTCGGCAAGTATAAACCATGGTGCGTGCGCTGCTTCGGTGCGATCTACAGAGGACCGCCCATGGTTTGCTGAACTCTTTATGTCTTCCGGCGATCGCCGATGAGTTTCGCGATTGCGAGCGCCAGCGTGAGCACACCCATTGGAAGACAGCCCATGGCTATCATCAGCGCCACCCAGCCCATGTTCGTGTGCGGTCCCTGACGGCCGATGCCTCCGAAGGACGTGATGGTGAGGAGTGCGGACAACGCTCCGCAGCCGAAAATCGCAAGGCCGGTGCGCAACAGCTTGCGGGTATCGCGCTGAATCGTCACCGGCAGGCCGCCTGCATTACATAGACCACCACGCCCGTGACCGAGACATAAAGCCAGATGGGAAGTGTCCAGCGGGCCACTTTGCGATGAACCGGAAAGCGGCCGGTGAGCGAAAGGAAGAAGGTAATCAGGATCAGAGGAAGAGCGACGATCGATAACACAATGTGGGAGGCCAGCAGCTTCCAGTAGAACGGCCACCAGGGGCTCAATCGGTTGAATTTGGTCTCGCCGTGCAGCGCGAAGTTCACCAGATAAGAAACGAGAAAAATCGACGAGAAGAAGAACGCAAACAGCATGGAGGCGCGATGCTCTAGTACGCGCCGACGCCGGATCTCAACGTACCCGGTCACAATAGCAAGAGTGGCGAGCGCATTCAGGATGGCGTTGACCAGCGGCAGCGAATGCAGGTGCGTTCCGGCGACATCGGTGGGCGCATGGTAGTAGACCAGCCAGCAGATGAGTGCACTGGCCATCGCCGATAGCACCAGAATGCCGATAACGGCGGAGGCTGGCGTACGCAGGCTGCTGGGCTTGAGAGTTGAGGACATGGTCGTTCTGTTGCGAGTCTAGAACATCAGCCGGCCGCGCGCGTCCAGCATCATGAAGGCGAGCAACAGCGGAAGGTACACGATGGAAGCGTGCAAAAGCTGACGCGCCGGTCTGCGCTGCGAGGTTGCTTCGGAGTCCAGATCAGGGCTGCGGACGATGGCTGCGAACC
>JAICMT010000139.1 GCA_025929125.1 Acidobacteriaceae bacterium
CTGGCGCGAAGACGCGGAGAGATTGGGCCGCAGCAGAGCTCGGCGGCGACCATGGAAGACTGGGCTGCGATGCCGGGCTATCGACCCATGGAGCACGAGGAAGCATACGCATGAAGATTGTCATCTACGGCTTGACCATTACGTCGGCGTGGGGCAACGGGCATGCCACCACGTATCGCTCGCTGGTGCGTGCGCTGGCGCGGCTTGGGCACAAGGTCCGCTTCATCGAGAAGGATGTGGAGTGGTACCGCAACAATCGCGACCTGCCGGAGCCCGAGTTCTGCTCGGTGCGCCTTTATGAGGACTGGGCGGCAGAGGAGCGCTCGCTGGTGCGCGAGGCCGCCGATGCCGATGCGGTGATGGTGGGATCGTACTTTCCGGATGCGATTGCGGCGACGCGCGCGTTGCTGAATGCCGGACATGGGCCGCTGCTGTTCTATGACATCGATACGCCGATTACTATGTCGCACCTGCGCACGAGTGGCCGATGCGAATACCTAGAAGTAGAGCTGATCCCCCACTACTCGGCGTATCTGAGCTTTACCGGCGGCCCGATTCTGAAGGAACTGGAAGACAAGTTCGGATCGCCGCAGGCGGTCCCCTTCTACTGCTCGGTCGATCCCGCGCACTATCGTCCGCGTGCGGTGCGGCGCGAGTACCGGTGCGACCTGAGCTATCTGGGCACCTACGCCGCCGATCGCCAGCCAAAGCTGATGGATTTCCTCAACAGCACGGCGCGGCTGCTGCGGTACAGTAAGTTCATCGTGGCGGGGGCGATGTATCCGGAGGACGTGAAGTGGAGCCGAAACGTTCGGCGCATCACGCATGTGTCGCCGCCCGAGCATCCCGCGTTCTACTCCTCGTCGCGATTCACGTTGAATCTGACACGCGACGATATGGTGGCCGCGGGCTACTCGCCTTCGGTGCGGCTATTTGAGGCATCTGCGTGCGGTGCCACAATCCTCTCCGACGACTGGGCCGGGCTCTCGCAGTTCCTCACGCCCGGCGATGAGATTCTGCTGCCCAGGGATGCCGAAGAGATCGCAGACATTTTGAGCGATATGTCCGACGAGCAGCGGCTGAGGATCGGTGACCGCGCGCGCGAGCGCGTTCTTGCGGAGCATACCTCGCTGCATCGAGCTCGCGAGTTCGAGGGCATTGTGGCGCATTGTGTGGCTGCTATTAGCTAGGCGCTTGGGGAGCAGTCGGCGAGCAGTTCGGCAAAGGAGTGGATGCAGCGCTCCGGTCGCTCCTGCTGGAGCTGCTCGAAGCTATAAATCCCAGTGGAGACGGCAATCACGGGCAGCTCGTTGTCGTGCGCGGCGCGAATATCCGCCGGAGTATCGCCGACAACGCAGAGCGATGCGTTGGGCTTTGTGACCGCGCGCGCCTGGGCGACGGCGTTGCGGAAGACGTCGGCGCGATACTCGTACTCGTCACTCCATCCGGCAAACTGAAAGAATTCGAGCAGCCCAGCGTGCTGCAGCTTGAGCCTGCCGATGCGCTCCAGGTTGCCGGTGGCCACGCCGAGTACGGCGCCACGCGCACGCAGATGCTCGAGCGTCTCGCGCACTTGCGGCAGCAGATTGGCGCATAGCTGGCCCGCGCGCTGCTCGACGAAATCCGCCATGCCACGACAGGCCTCGCGGAGATGGCCGCGCCAGTCGCACTCGGGGATGCCCGCCTGAGTCAGTGCATCGCGCAGAATTCCGACGTCGGTGTTGCCGTGAGCGGTGACGCCGTCCAGGTTGAGTGGACGTCCGGAGAGCTTCTCCAGCGCCTCGCAGAAGGCGAAGTAGTGGATCGCGTCGGTGCAGTGGATCAAGGTGCCATCGATGTCGAACAGGTAGGCATCGAAGCAGTCCCATGCGCGGTCAAGAGTTCCAACGTGACTCTTGCTCTGGGGCTCGCCTGCGGCTTCGGTGCTCATGCTGTTTATGCTACGCGCCGCTCGGGCGTAAGCTGCGCCCTGCTGCCGGCGAGCAGCGCGAGCGCGAACTGCACATCGCGAGCGACGCCGGCCCAGTCTCCCGGGCGCGATTGACGGAAGATGCGCAGCGAAGGGGACCAGGGCGAGTCCATGCGGGCGTGCATCCAGCGCCAGTCGGAGGCGTGCTCCACCATGACCCAGGCGGGGGTGCCCAGCGCTCCGGCCAGATGCGCGGCGAGGGTATCCGGCGTGATCACCAGATCGAGTTGAGCAATCAGTCCGGCGAGCTTGAGGATCGTGTCGGAGGACGAGCGCGCGTCATGGAGCATTCGGCCCTGCCCGAGGCAGGACCACTGCTCGCGCGATGGACCGCCCTGCAGGTTCCAGAACTCGCAACCGGGCATGCGCGTGAGAGGCCGCAGCAGCTGCAGTGGAAGCGACCGCGCCGGGTTCCATTCGCCGCAGCCCCACACCAGGCCGACGCGCAGGCTGGCTGGCGAGTTCGCCTGGGGCGCGACCGCTCGGAGCACAGTCGGCGGCAGGTGCAGATAATTGGTCGCGATCGGCAGGTCTTCGAGACGAGTGCGGAAGACGTAGGGCAGCTCGATAATCTCCATCTGCACATCCCATTTCGGGTCCTGTCCCCAAGTGATCACCTCGCGCACGCCTTCGAAGTATGGCGCGATCTCCAGCATGGCTGGCGGCAGCTGTACGGTGAGCTTGCTGGCCAGCAGGCGCAGTTGAGGCGCGTAGCGGAGGAACTGCACGGCATCGCCGAAGCCATGGAGGCAGCGCAGCATGAGGCGCTTGCCGCAGATGTCTTCGCCGTGCCAGAAGCGGTTCGGATCAGGCGTTCCGCGCTGCCGGATGGCATCGCTCTCGCTCCAGGCTGCGGGGAAGTCACCACGCAGCATGGCAGCAAGCCAGCGTCCGGCCGAGCAGCGGTCGGCCGAGGCGCCCAGCAGCTCGGCGTGGTCGAACGCCGCCACCGCATGCGCAAGATTGCGGCTTTCGAGCAGCAACTCCGCGCGTTGGAGAATCTGATGCGCTGTCACTCGGGACCTCTCGCGGGATATACGCAGTGCGGACCGTCCGGTGGAGTCTCGACCGGCTGCCAACGGCACAGGTAGACCTCATCCTCCGGATGCGCCTCGATGGAAAAACCAGCGGAGCGGAGCATGGCCTCGGTGCAGGCGCGGTTAGGAACCCACCAGTTGGTCTCGTCGTGCGAGTAGCGTTTTTCGATGAAGTGCATCTTGGGGTAGCCGGGCTCGTCGAACGGGGCGGATTGATTGAACTCGTAATCTTCGTCCACCGGGATGGTCTCGCGGCTGCCGCGCTGCATGGTCTGGAACAGCATCAGGTCGCGGGCGGCGTGCTCATGAATCAGGTCCAGCGCGAGCAGCGGATGGCGCAGGTGGTAGAGGACACCCATGAAGATCACCAGATCGAACTTTTCGCCGAGCTCGGCGATCTGCCACACGGCCATGCGCCGGAACTCCACATCCACGCCTTCGAGCTCCGCCGCAAAGCGCGCCTGGCGCAGATAGTGTGGATCGGTATCGATGCCCAGCACGCGCTCTGCGCCACGCCGCTTCATCTCCATGGAGTAGAAGCCCGCGTTGCAGCCGATATCGAGGACGGTTGCGCCGGAGAGGTCCTGCGGGACGACGTGGCGAAAGGCAGCGAACTTGATCGCCGGATAGTCGCCGAGGAAGTGGTTGGGCGCAGTCTCCACCCCGGCGAGGCGCATGTTGTGGAACCATGGGCCCAGCTCTTCAATGCGCTGCTGAAGCTGGTCGGTCCTCTCAGGCTGCTGTGTCAACATGGTCGTCGCTCCACCTCCCGGGTTGAGAGTCCTCTTCGGTTCGCCGGGAACTCGGGCGAACGCCGCCGTTCGCAGCGAGCGGTCCGCGGGCCAGCATCTGGATGGCGTGCCGATAGCCGTTCAGCGTGCCCACATCCACGTACTCTCCTCCGCTGCGTACGCCAAAAGCCTCGTTTCCCTCAGTGATCCACGCGTTGATCAACGTGCCGAAGTACTCGTCCCTGCGCTCGGAGCGTTGCCAGATTGCGTGCAGTTGATGGAAGGTGCTGCCCGGCATCTTGAAGGCTCCCCAGATCCAATTGGATGCGGCATCGGGCCGCTTTACCTGGATCTCCCGGATGCGGCCCTCACTGTCGGTGAGCACGGCATCGAACAACTCGGGACGGGTCACCGGGAAGAGCAGAAACGAGAGTACCCCGGAGGGAAGATCGCGCAGCGCGTCGACGGGGGTCCAGATGGTGTCCGGCAGGCCGATGACGACGTCTTCCTCCGGCGGAATCAGCGGCGCAGCGTGAAAGACTGCGTCGCACAGGCCCGAGGGCTGCGACTGCACGACGTACGCGATGTCCGCGCCCCACAGCCGCGAGCCGTAATACTCCAGAATGTCGGCTTTGCCGGGAGAGATGACGAAGCAGAGCTTGTTGGCTCCTCCGAGGATCATCCGCTCGACGAGATATTCGCTGACCGCGCGCGGGCGCTCCTGGCCTTCGCTGATCTGGCTGCCGACCGGCAGCAGCTCCTTGGAAAATGCGAGCGGCTGGATCCTGCTGCCTGCGCCCGCTGCTGGAATGATTCCCCACATATCCGTCTCCGTTTCATTGCGCCGCGAGGGCGGGTGTGAGCTCGCCGCCGTAGCTGCCTTCCAGAATTCGTTCTAGCTCTTGCGCGCGAGCCGCCGCCGTGTGCGCGGCCAGGGTGTGCTCCCGTGCCGCCTGCCCGATCCGCCGCAGCTCGGCGTTGCTGAGTGAGAGCGCCTGCAGCACGTCATCGCGATTCATCACCGGAAGAATCTCGGTGCCCGGTTCGAAGAAGCTTTCCAGACCATCCCAGCAGTCGCTCAGGATCGGCGTTCCGCAGGCGGCAGCTTCAAACAGCCGTCCTGAGGGGCAGAAGCCGTAGTCGGCCATGGCGCGCCGGGTGACATTCAGCGTCGCGCGCCCCGAGCAGAAGAACGCGGGATGCAGCCAAGGTGGCAGGTGACGGACAAAGTAGATGTTCGGAGTCCAGGGAAAATCCTGCGGGTACTGCGCGCCGCCGATCACGAAGCGATCCGCAGGCCTGGCGCGCGCAGGCTCGACGAACAGCTCCTCCAGCGCCGGCTGCCGATCGGCCGCGTAGGTGCCAAGATAGCTGAGGTTGCTGCGAAACTCGTCCACCGGATCCGCCGGGCAGTGCATCTCAGGGTCTACCCAGCCATAGAGCGGCATCACCCGCTGGGCTCCCAAACGGCTCTGCAGTTCATCCAGCGCGCGGCCGCCGGTAAAGCTGAGCACCAGGTCGAAGTCGGCCAGACCATCCTCCGGCAGGTACGGCACGGGAGCGCCCGAGCGCAGCGCGTCCAGAGTCACCGGGGTGTCCAGGTCGTAGAAAAGTTTGAGCCGAGCCGGAGACTCCAGCAGCAGACGTGAGATCAACTTTCCATCCGGACAATAGCTCGTCACCATACCAACATCGGCGTCCGCCAGCTCACGTTCAGCTTCGGGC
>JAICMT010000302.1 GCA_025929125.1 Acidobacteriaceae bacterium
GCGTTGGGGACCGGTGAAGCCGTCGGTCTTCTGATCGGTGTCCGTGCCGCTCTCTTTCGCGCGCTGGAGGTAGGCCATAAAGGCAAGCCGAAGGCCACCGTTGTCGGCGGTGTTTTCGCCGAGCGTAAGCTTGCCATTCACCTTGACGTCGTCGACGGCAGTGAAGCCGTTGTACTCATTGACGAGGCAGTCCGTCCGGGACTCAAACTTCTTGAGATCCTCGTCGGTCCACCAGTTGCTGAGGTTTCCCTTGCCGTCGAACTTGCGGCCTTCGTCGTCGAAGCCGTGAGTGAGCTCGTGTCCGATTACAGCGCCGATGTGGCCGTAGTTCAGGGAGATGTCGGCGTTGTGATCGTAGAAAGGAGGCTGCAGAATCCCCGCAGGGAAGTTGATGTCGTTCATGCTGGGGTCATAGTAGGCATTGACGGTGGGAGGCGTCATGCTCCACTCCTGGTGGTCGACCGGCTTGCCGATTTTATTGAGCAGCCTGTCATTCTCAAATGCGGTAGCGCGCATGGCATTGCCCGCGGCCTCGGTGGGTACGATGGTGAGCTTCGAGTAGTCCCGCCACTTGTCCGGATAGCCAATCTTGTTGGCGATGTCGGCGAGCTTCTCGCGTGCCTTCTGCTTGGTTGCGGGGGACATCCAGTCGATCTGGTCGAGGTCGCGTGACATTGCGTCTTCGATGTCGTGGACCATCTGCAGCATGCGGGCTTTGTTATCGCCGGCGAAGTATTGGCCGACGTAGACCTTTCCAAGGGCCTCGCCGACCGCCGTGTTCACCGCGTTGGAGCAGCGCTTCCAGCGGGCACGCTGTTCCGGCTGACCTTCGAGCGCGCGGCCGTAGAAGTTGAAGTTCTCGTCATCCAGAGCGGCGGGCAGGTTGGAGTGCAGCGTCGTGAGCAGGTGATATCGGAGATAGGCCTTGATGACTCCGATATCCGCGGTATTGATCTGCTCCATCATGGCCAGCCAGAACTCCGGCGTGGAGTTGTTGATCTCCGTGACGTGAGGCGAGTGAATGGCATCCTCAAAGGCGGTCAGGTTGAAGCCGGGCAGGGCGGCCTGGAAGGTCGCGATCGGTTGCAGGTGATACACCTTCTCGGGATCGCGCAGTTCGACCACGCCCATGGACGCTTTGGCGAGCGCCGTCTCCAGCGCCATGATGCCCTGCGCGTCTTTCTTCGCCTGCTCCGGAGTGCTGCCGGAGAGGGTAAGCATCTTCTCGAGGTGCTCGAGATAGTCTTGCCGAAGCTTGACGTCCTTCTCCCCGGTGCGGAAGTAGTAGTCTTTCTCGGGTAAACCCAATCCGCCCTGGCTGGCCGAGGCAATTTGCTTGGTGGCGTCCTTGAAATCCTGTTGCTCGCCGTAACTGAAGAATGCATCGACGCCGATGCGCTGTAACTCGCCGATCAATCCGGCGAGCTGAGCACGCCCTGCGCGATTGCCCTGGAGCGAATCGATCTTCGCAAGCAGTGGCTGTATGGGCTTGAGCCCGTCGGCATTGATCGCGTCCGTGTTCAGGCAGGCTTTGAAGTAGTCGCCGATCTTCTGCTCATCCGGACTGCGGCCGGGACCACCCGCTGCCGCCTTTTGCAGGATGCCGTTCAGCTCTTCGGTGTTCACGTTGTAGAGGACGTAGAACGGATCCATCCCCGGCAGGTCGGGCGGGATGGGATGGTTGGCCGCGAAGTTGCCGCAGGCAAATTTGTACATGTCATTGCAGGGATCAGCTGCCCGGTCCATCGAGGAGAGATCGATGGAGGGCAATGGTCTCTCCGGCTTCCCCGCGCCCGGGGCTGCAGCCTGCTGGGCCAGTGCAGTGGAACAGGCAAGCGCAAGGGCGAGGGGGGCAAGAAACCGGCGCGGGATGAGAGACATAGGGAGGTTCTCCTGGGAATGCATAGGCGTGCCGATTTCGCTGAAACCTCCATCACGGATCGGCGGGCCCAAAGTTCTCTTGTATCACCGTGAGGGATCGCTTCGCAGCACAAACTGAAGGTAGCGGTTTCCGGGATCCGGGACGGATGAGCCGGCGGGAGCGATTCGGCGCCCTGATACGTCTGTGAAAATGGAAGGGTGATGAAGGTGCCGGGCTGCATGACGACTTTGAGGAGCAAGGGAGCGGGTGCGTGCCGGCTGGCCTTCGCGCTGATGCTGGTTCTGGCGGTGGGCGCCGCACCAGGTCCCGCTGCCGTTCTGGCGCACGGGCCAGAGCCGATCGCGCGGATCGACCTTGAACCGTTGGGGTATGAAGGTCTGCAGGCACACCAATTGCTGACGGGCAGTCCCATGCTGACCGTGGACTTCGTGGATGAACAGCACGTCCTAGTGACCTTTGAAGTGCGCCGGCTGATGAAGCGCGAGCCGGATGCCCTGCCGGGAGAACAGGACAGGACCGTGGCCGCATGTCTGGTGGAGGTTGCCACCGGTCATGTGCTGGCCAGAACCGATTGGAGACTGCACGATCGTGCACAGTACCTGTGGAACATGGGAAATGGCAGATTTCTGCTGCGGATCCGCGACGAGCTTTCCGTGTTTGCGCCCATGCAGCACGGCGCGGAAGATGCTTTCCGCGCCAGCCCGTTCCTGGTGACGGATCGCCGACTAGTCGCGGTGCTGCTCTCCGCGGACCGGGATCTGCTTACAGTCGAATCGGTGAAGCGGCCGGATATGTCGACGGGTGAAGCTACCACAAACAACGGGCCGGAGCCGAACTCGGTTCAGGTTAACTTCTACCGGATACGGCTTGACGACACGGGCAAGCTGGTTGCGATCAACGCAGGGGCGATTCGCAGCCGCACGGCGGTTGCTTTGCCGATTACGACCACCGGGTATCTGGACATACTGGAAGGCGGCAAAGGCACCTGGTACTTCAACTTTGACGAGCACGCGGGCAAGGTGAAGGAGTTGCTGGCGTTTGATACCAAATGCATGCCCAAACCGGTATTCGTCGGGCACAGCGATTTCGTGGTTTTCGGCTGCAAAAGCGAGGACCGGCGGATCTTCGCGGGCTTCGATCTGCAGGGAGAAGAGATGTGGCAGCAAGGCCTTTACGACCCGTACGTAGGACCTACGTTCTCCTTTGCCCCGGCCGCGGGTAGATTCGCGCTCGGTCGTACCCTCGTCGCCGAACCCATGGCCGAAGATGCAAGTCCTGAACCATCCTTTGTGACCGGCGAGGATGTCCGCGTGTTCCAGATGCACTCCGGTCGTCAGATCTTCCGGATCGACTGCACACCGGTGGAACGCGCGGGCGGAAATTACGCTCTGGCGCCGGACGGTCTGGAGCTTGCAGTCGTACGCGAGGCCGAGGGACGGCGCAACGGCGATTCAAGCTCGACGATGACCACCTCGCAGGCCGTCGTGGAGATCTACGCGTTACCGCCCTTGAGTGTGCAGGACATCA
>JAICMT010000258.1 GCA_025929125.1 Acidobacteriaceae bacterium
CTGGTCGCCATTGCTCTCATAGGCCAGGGAACTGTGGGTCAGCGCCAGTCGCAACAGGTCCGGGTTCTTGAATCGGTAGCCAAGGAAGCGGCTCTGGCCGGCGGCAGCCTGCCGGCCACCGCGCGCCTGTCCTGACTCCCGGGCTTTGCCGGGATTTTCTGGCCGGGATGACGCCTGGCGGGATGACACGTCTGGAGGCCTCCGAAGCCGGCTCCTGACGGAGCGGCCCCTCACTTAAGTCTACTGGACGGCCGGCCCGCGCAAGGGAGCGCTCACTTCGCCGGGGTTGGCCGGTAAGCTTCCTTTGCTGCCTTTCCGGTGGGGTCCAGCGGCTCGTTATCGGCCCCGGCATCGCTGTCCGGGACGGTCCGTTTGGGGAGCGCGAACGGCTCTTTCAGGCCCTTTTCGGCGGCCGCCTTAGTGTCCGGCTGACTGTCGCGGCTGGCAAGAGCGGCCTTGTATTCGGCGATGGCCCGGTCGCGCTGCGGCTGCTGGGCAATATCGTACATACGACCCAGATAGATATGCGCCCAGGCAGTGGTGCGCGGATCTTTCGAGAGCCGTACCGTCTCGGTCAGCTCGTGCAGCGCCTCCTCGGGATTGCCCTGCATCAGATCCAGGCGGCCGAGCAGGTAATGGGCGCGCGGATCGTTAGGATTATTCTTCAGGGCGGAGTCGGCGATCTCGCCGGCTCCATTCAGGTCGCCCTTCGCCAGCTTGATTTCGGCGAGATCCAGGGGAGAGGCCTGGACCGTGCGCCTCTGGCCGGATTTGAAAGCCGGATCGCCGCCCGATCCGGTGGGCAAAAAGACGATCTGCTCGGCACGATGGCGCTGGCGCTCGATCTCCATGCCGAAGACCATCGGCCCGATCTCGTCCTTGAGGCTGGTACCTGATTTTTCCATTCTGCTCAAGTCGTCATAGAAGTACTCCACCAGCACCCAGCCCTGACGCATATCCGTATCGACTGCTTTTCTGCGTACCGCTTCCGCCTTCCGGTCATAGGCGGTGAGCGCCGTCTGGTACCGGTCGTCGTCCGAGCGGTCCCGGTAGACGGCGGGTTTTTGCGGGGCCGGAATGCCGACGTCCATCAATTGCACCTCGACTGCCTTGATCAGGCACTCGGTGATCAGCGCAACGATGTCAGCCTTGTAGGTGAACTCAAGCGGCGCGTCCTGCACGGTCTTCAGCAGCGGCAGAAAGCGCTCCATGTTGTTGGCTCGCGAGTAGACCATGGGCTCGATCAGGTAATGCAGGTAGGTGTGCCGGATGAGATCGACCGGCAGGGAGCCCGCGTCCTTAGAAGGCGAGACCACAATGACGTAATCGCTGCCGTAAATGCGCGCATTGGTCTCGGAGGGCGGCAGCATGGGCTCCAAGATCACCATGAAGCGACGGCCGTCGTAGCTGCTCATCGGCATATGCAGCGCGATGTTTGTGTTCAGCACCATGCTGCTCATCGCGTTATGGGTGCGCTCGATGAATCCCTGATATTCGGCGTGGTGAGTGGCCCAGAGCGCGTTCAGGTGAATGGCCTCGCCGAAAGTGCGGAGCAGAGGAAGGATATCGGCCACCTGAATGGAGTCGGGTGGCAAGTCGGATTTGTCGATCGAAAGCGTGAGCGCCGGCGGCGGATTGAGATACAGCGAGAGCGACACATACTGCGCCAGGCTGCGGGCGCGGTCGTTCAGCGCGTGTTCACGGATAAACGCGCAAAGCGGGTCGCGGGCGTTACGTGCCTCTTCGGAAGAGGCGAGTTCCTGGTTCATCTCCTCTCGGATTCGGGCGCGAATTGGGCTGGACTCGGCGAGCCCGGTGTCGTACCCGCAGGCGTTCAGTGCCGCAGCAAGGTAAAAGAGCGGCTCGCTGGTTTCCAGGGTGATGGAGGAATCAGCCGGCTCCGATTGCACGACGCGGGGGACGGGAGAGCCCGCAGCCGGCGCCCCCCTCGTGCTCTCGGAAGAGCTCGACGAGGATGAGGAGGAGGATGAGGAGGTTTGCGCAAAGGCAGCGGTCGCGCCGAAAAACAGCGAGACGCCGAGGAGGAGCGAGACGCCGCTCCGAAGGCGGCCAGCGGTGCAGGAGACGGAACCGGGCCGAAGCAGGTGCGGGAAAGAGGACACTCAAGGATTTTCGACGATTGGGCGTGGTTTAGGGAAGCCGAGATCCGGATTAGGCCCGCACCGAGATTCCAGAGAAGGTGATGATGGCACGACCGCGGATGGGTACGCCGAAGGCGCTGGCCGGCTGGAAGACGCTGCTCAGCAACTGGCTTTCGATTTGAGTGAGGACCTGCTCGTCCTGCGGGCCGGCAACGATGCTGAAGTCATAGACACGGCCCAACTTATCGATGGATGCCTCGACCACGATCGTGGTGTTCTGGTCGGTTACGATGGCCTGGGGAATGACCGTAGAGTAGCGATAATGAGGCGCAGTCACGGCAC
Organism: Acidobacteriaceae bacterium; assembly: GCA_025929125.1. Classification (GTDB taxonomy): domain Bacteria; phylum Acidobacteriota; class Terriglobia; order Terriglobales; family Acidobacteriaceae; genus Edaphobacter. Next base: position 2,445 of record JAICMT010000258.1, read on the forward strand.
CCAGCGGCTCGTCATTGGCTAGCACCGGCCGAGGCGCCGCAACCATGCCAAGAAGCACCATAATTCCGCCGACCAGAACGATCGAACTCGCCACCCCAGCCGAAACCTGGACCAGCAGCGGACGGGCCGTATTCTCCCAGAGCAACGAAAGGTGGTCCACCAGCCGTGTGTTGCGGCGTGCGTTCTCCTGCGAGATCGCGACCCGCAGCCGCAGGGCAAGATCCGCCGGCGGCTTGGCCGGACCAAGGCTGGAGAGCGCATTCTGTGTCGCCTTGAGAGCGGCAAGCTCCCCGCCGCAATCCGCGCAGCCAATGCCTGAATCGGAGGTGCCGTCGATATGCCGCGCGATCTCCCGCATCTCCTGGCCGTTCACTGCTCCGTCCAGATAATCGGAGAGCCGGACCCGAACTGCCGCACAGGTGCTGTTCATCTCGAGACCTCCAGCGCAACGGCGTGAACTCTACGAATTTCAAGAGGCGCCGAATCTTTGCCTTGGGGCGCCAGAATCTGCCGCAGCGCCGCACGTCCCCGTGTGAGCCGGGATTTGACGGTGCCAAGGTTGACTCCCAGAATTTCGGCAATCTCCTCGTAGGCGAAGCCTTCGATCTCACGCAGAATGACCACTGTGCGGAAAGCCTCCGGAACCTCGCGCAGCGCCGCTTCCACTCGTTCCCGGATTTCGGCCTGGGCGGCGTGGTCAAACGGAGAGTCGTGCTCATCGGCCAGCGTGGAGCCGAGCGACAGCGGCTCACCTTCGAGATCGCTCTCGTGCCTGCCGCAGGGCGTCTCCATCGTGATCTCCTGCCGCTTGTGCCTCGACCACCAGCGCCGCTGGTTGGAAGCTTCGTGGAGTGCGATGCGGTAGATCCAGGTGCGAAGGCTGGCCTCGCCATGGAAGCCGCGAATGTTACGGAAGACCTTGATGAAGACTTCCTGCGTGATGTCGGATGCGTCGGCGGGGTCCTGCAGGCTGCGAGCGATGACGGAGTAGATGGGCTGGTGATACTGCGCGATGAGCTGCGTGAAGGCGCGTTCCGATCCGGCCTTCAACTCCTCGACGAGTGCCGCTTCGTCGCTCGGAATTGCAATCGCGCTTGCCAGGTTTGCCATCACACTGCCCGCCTGCATATCGGGTGTCCTTAAAGGTACGACTTCACGCACCGTGTTGCAAAGACCTGTATGAGCAATGCCGTCCGCCAAAACCTAAGTTGAGCTGGAACTGCGCCGCCGGCGGCCGAGTGCTCGCTCACTCTACAAACTTAGACACCGCAGACCCGGCATTTAGTTCCCAA
>JAICMT010000360.1 GCA_025929125.1 Acidobacteriaceae bacterium
ATTGAAGTTCGGCCCCGAAGCGGCCTCATCCATATTCAGGTACGCCACCGTCCGCTGCATCTCCGCCGGGTGCTGCTCCACCCACTCGGTCGACCCGATCAACCCCTGTTCTTCCGCATCCCAGCTTCCCAGCACAATCGTGCGACGCGGCCTCCATCCCTTCTTCAGCAGCGCTCCCAGCCCATGCACCGTCTCCAGCATCGCCGCCGTGCCGCTCCCCGGGTCGGTGGCTCCAAACACCCACGCATCGCGATGGTTCCCCGCAACCACGACCTCGTCTGGCGTGACGTTCCCGCGTATTCGGCCCATCACATTCCACACCGTCCGCAGCCGCGCATCCACCTCCACATGCAGATGCACCGTCACGGCATCTGACCCGCCGAACCGGTACTGCATCGGCCCTCCACCCTGCCACTCCGGCGGAGCAACCGCACCCCCCAGCCCGCGCAGAATCGGCTCTGCGTCGTGCCATGAGAGCGGCTGTGCCGGAATGCTCGGCGTGTCTTCCTTCAGCGTGTCCGTGGCCAGCCTTTTCGAGGCCGGCAGCGATGGCACCGAAGCCACTCCCGGCGTCGTTGGATCCCCCGGATAAATCGGCAGAAACTGCACCGAGCCCCGCTGCACCGCTGTATCCGGTCGCGCTGGCCCATCCGGGTATCTCACCTTGTTCTGCCCATCTTCATCCGCCGGGTCGGAGTAGATCAGGACTCCCGCCGCCCCAAACCGCTGCGCCAGATACACCTTCACTCCACGAAACGAGCCGCCATACCGCACCAGCACAATCCTGCCCTTTACGGGGATGCCCAGCTCACTCAGTCGGCGAAAGTCCTCGATCCGGCCATAGTTCGCATACACCACTGGCGCCGTCACATTGCCATTCGGCGACGAGCCGTTGAAGGTCGGAATAATCCGCGGGTCGTCCTGATACTGATCCGTCAGCCCGTTCGCTGCCGCCGGCACGTGCTCCCGCGTCGGGCCGCTCACCAACGTCCGCCCCTGCGCATCGAACGCCTCCACCGCAATCGACAGCGGCTTCGTCATCCACACGCTGTAGGGAACGATCTCCGTCTGCAGCCCCGCCGCCCGGAACTTCTCCGCCACATACTGCGCAGTCGCGTAATCCTCGGGTGAACTGGCCCAGTGGGGAGCCGCAGTCAGCCGCTTCAGGTGCTCCCGCGCCAATGCCCGGTTCGGCACCGCCAGAAACTCCGTGTCGATCTTCTGCTGCGCACTAAAATCCCGAAACCCGAACACCACCCGGGCACCCCGCTCGCCGGTACGCGGAGCAGGGGACTGAGCAGCCAACATCGAGCCAGCCACTGCAATCAGCAGGAGTGTAAGCCGGGACCCGGTCAAAATCCGCGCGTCTCCCGATCTAAACTGGCTGCGTGCAGTACTTGCAGCGCGTTGCCCCAATCGGAATGTCGCCCAGACACTGCGGGCATGCCTTGGTCGACGGCGGTTCCGCTTGCTGCGGGTGGAACCGGCGAAGCAGATACTGGGTTGGCACCACCAGGAAGAAGTAAACCACCGCCGCCAGAATCAGGAAGTTCACCACCGAGGTGATGAACGAGCCGTATTTCACCTCGCCGCCATGAACATTGGCCACCAGGTAATCGAAGTTCGGCTTGCCAATAAACGCGCCCAGCAGCGGATTGATGATGTTGGCGGTCAGCGATGTGACGATCGCGGTGAATGCAGCTCCGATGATGACGGCAACTGCCAAATCCATCACATTGCCGCGCAGGATGAAGTCTCGAAATCCCTTAAGCATCTACCTTCCTCCTTGTTGGTAACGCGGCTGAGTATACAGCCCGACGTGCCCCACCGGAAGGGCAGCCCACAGTTCGCCTCAAATCACATACGGCGTAATCAGGAAGAAGAGGATCAGGCACATGGCCATCAGGTCCATCAGCAGCAGAAAATAGACTCCGCCCTCATACAGGCTCCAGCGCCCGTGCATGCAGCGCGCCGTGTCCAGTGTGCCCGCCATGGCCAGCACCGCCGGAATCACCAGCAGCGGCATAACGTGGTCCGCCGATACCCCGGAGGCCGCCACGACTGCGATAAAACTCCCCAGCACCAGCAGACTTCCCCGCACCAGCGATCCATGCCGAGGATCGAAGAATGCGGGCGGACCGGCCCTGCGGGCCAAAGGCGGCTTGGGAAAAGTCGTCAGCATGGCGGGATAGACATCCGATTCCGCCGGACTCTGGGCGGTTGTCGCTCACCCCACACCCGCACACCGGCAACTAAAGCATAGGCCGACCCATCCGGCCTATGCAACACAGCAGCGCCCTTCCACGCCTGCTCAGCCCCTCCCACCGTCGGCACAACTCTTCAATGCACGCTTTCCACCTCTGGGTACTGCTGCAGATTCTGCAACGTCGAGGGTGGTGCGCCCTTCAGGTACACATCGAAGAACCTGTGCAGGCAATCCCGTGTAATCAAAATCTGCCGCTGCGGGTCAAGCGGCACGATGTGCAGCCAATGTGCAACCTGCAGAGGCAGCGGCCTCAGGTCGGAAAATCCATAGTGCCCCGCGCCGCGAAGCATCAGCCACACTCTGTTCTCCACCGGCAGGCGGCTGTAGATCGACCGTATATCCGCTTCGACTGCGTCTGTCTCGGCCTTCGGTTCCAGCCTGTGATCGCTAAGGAGAAACAAAAACGGCTGCTTCACTCCATCGGTCACAGCGCTGCCCAGCGGAGCCCCATCGATATCGACGCCCGCCTTGCACCGCGCATCATCGTGACAGAATTCCAGCGTAGTAGCGCCTCCAAGCGAATGCCCGAACGCGCCCACTCTTGTCATATCCAGACGGCCTTTCAACCGGCCGGTCGGATCGTTCTGGTTCAGTTCATCCAGCCGGTCGACAGCGAAACTTGTGTCCGCACTCCACGCTTCTACCAGCTTCGTCCCCAACCTCTTCTG
>JAICMT010000408.1 GCA_025929125.1 Acidobacteriaceae bacterium
CGAGGTCGACGGCGAAAATACCGACGTGGATGGATTCGACGATGTTCTCGTGGAAGTCCTTCAGGCGCTCGAACTCAGTGATCTTTTGCTCAAGTCGGCGGTAGAGCTGCGCATTCTGAATGGCGATGCCGATGTAGCCGGCGAGGGAGCCGAGGACCTCCATGTCCTCGCTGGAGAGGAAGTCTCCGGAGTCGGTGCGGCCAAGCCCGATGACGGCGACGGTGCGCGTTCCGCCTCCCTCGCGGCTCGCGACGCGGCAGGGCAGATAGTAATTGAGGTCCAGCAGCTGAGCGGAGCGCTGTTGGGTGCGAGGAAGCCGCATGACCTGCTGCGGATTTTCCAGAAATATGTGGTCTGCGGAGTCGTGCTGGTTGAACTCAAGAAAGCCGAGATCGAGCGTGCGGAGATCCGCAGCTTCGAGATTCGTAACTCCGTGGGACGCGGCCAGCTCAAAGTGCTGCGCGGACGCTCCGGGCTCCGAAGCAAGGAAAACGGCGACGCGGGTGACCAGCAGGGTCTGCGGAAGCCGCTCGACAACGGAGTCGACCAGGGCGCGAAGGTCGGTCTGCGAGTTAAGGCTGCGGCCGAAGTTGATGAGGGTCTCGCGGTAGTCGAAGCTCTTGCGCTCGAAGAGGCGGTCGACGCGGGCCTGGATCATGCGCTTGAGCGGATCAAAGGAAAGGCCGACGAGGATGATGGCGGTTATGGGGCCCCACCTGCCGAAGATGGGGTAGCGAGTATGGATTACCTCCGACGCCAACCCGACCACGCCGAAGTAGGCTCCAGCCAGCGCCGCCGTGGCAAGCGTGTAGGCCACGCCGCGCTTAATGATCAGGTCTACGTCCATCAGGCGATAGCGAACGATTGCCCAACTGAAGGTTAGCGGCAGGAAAACCAGCGAAAGCAGCGCGATTTTTTCCAGTGACGCCGGTACCTGGAAGCCGAAGACGAAAGGCACGGCATAGAGCAGCGTGAACGGGCCAATTGCCGTGATGGTCCCGCGCGCCAGCCACTTAAGCTGCTGCCGCTCCAGCGGCGCGGTTTCGCGGACATAGCGGAAATGGAAGACGATGGCAGCGATAACGTAATACAGCGACATGTAGCCGAAACCGATCTGGTCCAGGCGGTGGTTCAGGATGCCAGTGGCCGACCAGCGGGCAATCGCCCACACCTGGAGTCCGGCCAACAGAGCTCCGGGCACGTACAACAGGACGGCAAGAACTTTATGGCGCAGCCGGGCTTTCTCTTCCGCCGTGGCAGCTCCCGTAAAACTGATGGCGAAATGCAGAAACAGCGCCGGCTGCAGCATATTCGCGATCAGGTTTCCCCAGTAAATGATGCGGTCCATCAGGCCGGGATTGCCGGTCCAACGGAAGGAGTACAGGACAAAGGAGACGAGACAGAAAACGTAGAAGTGGGTGGACTTAGGCGCGGTCCAGCGGCGCAGCAGAACATAGAGCCCGATGGCGAGGTAGACCAGCGCGATCAACCGCTCGCCGTAGTTCTTGCTACGGTCCTCGGGCTCGAGTATTACCTGGATCGGAAAAGTGGAAGTAGTGGCGCGTCCAGGTTCGGAACGGTGTATCGAATAGGTTGCGGCGTTCCAGCTCCCGGTGCGGTACATCGCCTTCACCTGTTCGGCGACTCTTGGCGTCGGGCTGCCGTTGACAGCCCGGAGCTGGTCGCCCTCTCGAATGCCGTAGCGGTAGCCTGCGGAATCCTGGGGAACGCGGTCGGCCCGCAGACCGGTGCCAGCCTCTGTCCAGGTGATACCGTCGGTTGGGAACTCGGTACTGAGCTCGTCTGAGAAGTTAAAGCCGGCGAAAACACAGGCCCCCAGCGTCGCAATGGAAAGTGCGAGCGCCAGTATCCGCGTCTTGAGGGCGTTCCTCATGATCTATACACGAGAGTGTAGTCAGTGCTGAATTCCGTGCCGACCAAGAAAACAGACGGAGCCGCTTGATGGCAAGCAAGCAAATGGCCAAAACGTTAAAGACTGGGAAGTACAGGATAGGCGAGCGGAGGCGTTCCTTTCTCTACGGATAATCATAAATGCTTCCGTTTTGTGGAGAATGGTTAAGAGGCAATCTGCTGGTTCGGATTGGCTCAGTTCCTGCTCAGGTCCCGGAGTTGGGCGCCAAGTTATGATGAGGAGCGGAATGGCCATCAGCTCGCAAATGCCCGGCAACTTTAACGAGTTCTTGGGGAACTCGGTTGCCGTCGAGTCGCTGCGCACGGCGATCGCGGCCGGACGGCTGCCCCATTCGCTGATTCTGGCCGGCCCGGCGGGAGCGGGAAAGTACACTCTGGCTCTGATGCTGGCTATGGCGGTGGAGTGCCAACGCCAGCCTCGGGACCTGTGGTCGAACGGCCAAGTTCTGGCCAGCTACTGCGGAAGCTGCACGAACTGCACCCGGATTGCCGCAGCGGCCGACCTGGAAGCGCAGGTAGAGGCGGCAGTGGCTGCTCGGGAGGAGCTGCGCGAGACGGACCGGAAGGAGACGCGGGTATTGATTCAGCCGCACCCGGATGTGCTGATCCTGCCGCCCGATCCACCGCAGCTGTTGATTAAGCTGGGGCAGGTACGCGCACTGATCCAGCGGGCGCACTATCTGC
>JAICMT010000249.1 GCA_025929125.1 Acidobacteriaceae bacterium
ATCAGCGGCTGTCACTTCGAATCGGATAAGCACGGCGTAAAAGACAACGTGAATATCTCCACCCCATTTGGTGGCGTGCATGTGCGCACCAATGATGACGCGGTGCTCGAGAGCATCGGCCTGGCCTCCTACCCGGGCGCAGTCTTGGTTCAGAAGCGCGACAATAAGGGCGACGATGCCGCCGATGTGGACATGCATTTCGGCAGCTTTCAACTTCGAGTCAAGGCCGCCAACTATCACACTGACGATCCGATCGATACCGTCGAGAGCTTTTACCGCAAGGATCTCAGCCGCTATGGCGACGTGATCGAGTGTCGTGGGCAAAGTACCGTTGGGCAGACGACGAAAACTCTTTCCGGCCTCACCTGTGGGGATAGCCCGCATCGCAGGATTACCGTCGGGGACGACCCGAACAAGAACCAGATGGAGTTGAAGGCCGGCTCGCACAGTCATCAACACATCGTGACCTTGCAGCCGGACCGTGGCGGAACTCGGTTCGGGCTCATTGTGCTGGATCTGCCATCGGACTCCGGAGATAAGAACCAGTAAGCTCCCTTGCATTGCCCGCAGCCCCATGCTCAGCGTAGCTTGATAGGTATGCACCAGTTCTGCCATCGATGCGGAGGCGAGCTTCCGGCGGGAGTCGGCGAGTCTGCGTTCTGCCCGCACTGCGGCGCTCCCCAACTCAGGCTATCGCTGGAAAACCAGTCGGCGCCCGAGACCGCCGCGGGCGACCTGGCCGCCAGCACCGGCGCGATGCCGCCGCCCCGCCCCAAGACAATCGTGTGGAAGGCAGCGATCCGGTCCGCGCTGTTCGTCGCCGCCATCGCAGCCTTGCTCAGCCTGGGGGCGATGCGGAGTCAGTTGCTCTCGAGCGTCACCATGCTCTGGGTGTTCAGCGCGTCCCTCGTGACCATGAGCCTGTATCAGCGCGCGCAGCCTTCGGCCTGGATGGACGTGCGCGTGGGTGCTCGCATCGGCGTGGTGGTGGGTCTATGCCTCGCGCTGGCGCTGGGCGCCTCCACCGCGGGCTGGGGCCTGATCTCCCGGTATGTGCTGCACTCGATGGCGAGCTTCGACGCGCAGATGGCCGAGATGCTCAACCACTCGCTCCAGCAGATGCCGCCGGAAAAGGCCAGCACTGTGGCGGGCCTGGTCCACTCGCCGGAGTTTCGCGGCGCGGTGATGACCGGCGGCTTTGCCATGATGTCGGCGATGCTGCTTCTGATGTCGACTCTGGGCGGTGCTTTCGCCGGACTGCTGCGGATGCGCCGCGGCCCGGCGTAGCTGCGACAGAACCACTGCCTTGCTCGTAATTTTTCCATGGCAGCAAGTAGGTGCACTCACTATGCTGTGAAAATGCGCCGCTACCGAGTTGTACGCCATTTCGCCTTTTGCTGGCTTGCTCTGCTCTTTGTGCCCTTCGTTCATGCTCAGAAGACCCAGGCCGACCTCAACGCCAGGTTGCTGAACAAGCCGCTCTTCCTCAGGGAAAAGTGGGTGAATGACAAGTTGAAGTTCGATGCACAGGGACAGCTACTCGGGAAGTCCGACCGAGTTGTATTTACCCTGGCCGGAATCGATGTAACCAAGGTTAAACTCTCATCGGGTCAACTGAACATAAGTGGGCGGAGAGTGGGCGTCATCTTCGAACACGATGCTCCACGGCGAGTTGCGTTGGACGACATGTCACTTGAGATTGCGGCGCCCAGCGACGGGGACTATACGCACGCGCTGGACGCCATTTTCGTGGATGATCTCGCTCACATGAGCCCCTTCGTTCCTTCGTGGTGGCAGCAGTATTTCGCAGAGCATTTTTCGTCCGATAGCCCTGCTGTCAGCGAGTCCAAGCCGCCGCCCGGGAAGGTGAGAGGGGCCGTGAAGCCCCCCGTACTTTTGAGTCATGCCGAGCCCCGTTTCAGCGCGATCGCTCGGAAACTCAATTATTCGGGCACGACGCTCATCGGCATGATCGTTGATACCGATGGTGCCCCGAAGAAACTGAGAGTTGTTCGCCCGATCGGGCTGGGGCTCGATGACCAGGCTATCGCGGCGGTCAACCAGTACCGCTTCAAGCCCGCCATGGAAAATAATTTGCCCGTTCCGGTGCAGGTGAACGTGGAAGTCCATTTCGAGCTCAAGTATTAGCGAAACGGGATTTAGCACTGAATTCGATCCTTAATCCGGTTGCGTCGCTGCTGCTATCATCAGCTTCGAGTGAATCGTAAGCCGCTTGGTCACTCCAAAGTGAAGCGAATATGAGCGAAACGGGCAACACACCGGAGACATCCGCGCCCAGACTGCGCGAGAAGGGCCGCCTGATGTCGGCCTCGGAGATCGAACGGACGCTGGTGCGGCTGGCGCATGAGATTGTGGAGCGCAACGAAGGCGCAGCGAATCTCGGGCTGGTCGGCATCAAGCGCCGCGGCGTTCCTCTGGCACAGCGGCTGGCCCGGATGATTGAGAAGATCGAAAAACAGCCGGTCGACGTCGGCACGCTGGACATCAGCTTCTACCGCGACGACCTCTCCACCGACGGACCGCGACCCAAGGTGGTAGACGGCGACCTTGGTTTCGACGTGAACGGACGCGACATCATCCTGATGGACGATGTGCTCTACACCGGCCGCACCATTCGCGCCGCGCTCGATGCGCTGTTCGACCATGGCCGCCCCAAGTCCGTGCAGCTCCTGGTCCTGATCGATCGCGGGCATCGCGAACTGCCCATCCAGGCCACCTTTACCGGACGCATGGTGCCCACCTCCCGGCGCGAGATCATTGAAGTGAAGCTGAACGAGATCGACGCGCAGGAGCAGGTGCTGCTCGTCGAACTGGCAGATTGAGGGCAGACGGCGAGTGACGCAATCGACGATGCGAGCGGCGGCAACGAAACCCGCGCCCTCGCATTTTCCGTATGCTCCTGGTTCCCTGCTCACGGTCGAGCATCTGGAAATCACCGATGTCGCCGATATCCTGCGTTCTGCCTCGCGGCTTGATGCCATGGAGCCGGCCGAGCGCGGAGCGCTGCTGGCAGGCCGCACCATTGCGCTGCTGTTCTACGAGTCGAGCACCCGCACGCGAACCTCATTTGAGCTGGCGGCCAAATCGCTGGGCGCCACCACCACGCTGGTCAGCGACAAGTCCTCCTCCATTGAAAAGGGCGAGAGCCTGAAGGATACCGGCCTCACGCTGCGCGCCCTCGGCGCAGAGGCCATCGTGCTGCGGCATCCCTCTTCCGGCGCTCCGTTTCTGCTGGCGCGGACGACCGGCCTGCCGGTGCTAAATGCGGGCGACGGCATGCATCAGCACCCCAGCCAGGCGCTGCTGGACCTGCGCACCATGCTGGCGCGGCTGCCCGGGCTGGGCATCGGCGCGGACATTCATGCAGGCACGCTCAACGGCGTGACGGTCGTGATTACCGGCGACATTCGCCATAGCCGCGTGGCCCGCTCGAATGCGATGCTGCTGCCGCGGCTGGGCGCGCGCGTGATTCTTTGCGGCCCGCCGGAGCTGCTGCCGGAAGAGGCGCTCGGCATGGGCGCAGTTGAGATTGAGCGCGACTTCGACCGGGCACTCGGCCAGGCGAGCGTCGCCATGATGCTACGCATCCAGAAGGAGCGGCTCGCGGGCACCACACTGGACCTGGCGCAGTACGTCGAACGCTATCAGTTGAACAGCGAGCGCTATGCCGCCCGCGCGCAGCCGGGCACGCTGGTGCTGCATCCCGGGCCGATCATTCGCGGGCTCGAGATCTCCGGCGAAGCCGCCGATGCGGCCTTCTCCGCGATCGAGCAGCAGGTGACACAGGGACTCGCGATTCGCCGCGCGGTGCTGGCTCGCGCCCTCGGAGCGGCCGTATGAGCGAGCTTCTGATCCGCAACGGCCACCTGATCGACCCCGCCAGC
>JAICMT010000399.1 GCA_025929125.1 Acidobacteriaceae bacterium
GACTGGATCAACGAGATGGGGATGAACTCGGCGGCCTCTCCGCAGGCCCGGTGGCGTCCGTTCAACGTGGAGTGGGACCGCGTGGTCGTGGATGTGCAGGGGAACACCATCACCATCGACGCGCCCATCACCTGCGCCATTGAGAAGCGCTGGGGCGGCGGTGAGGTGGTGAAGTACGAGGATCCGGGACGCATTGAGAAGGTGGGTGTGGAGAATCTGCGCGGGATGTCGGAGTTCGACCCCACCAAACGCACCCGCGAGTACGGCAATATGGACCGGCCCAACTATCTGGGGGAGGAGTACTACTCCGACGAGGACCACTACAACAACTTCATCCAGTTCGACAACATCCGCAACGGTTGGGTGCGAAATGTCACCGCGCTTCACTTCGTCAACAGCCTCGCGGCCACGCAGCGGGGCGCGAAATGGATCACCGTGCAGGATTGCGTGTCGCGCGAGCCGGTCTCGCGGCGCATGGGCGGACGGCGGTTCACGTTCGCGCTGCGCGGCGAGCTTGCGCTGGTGCAGCGCTGCCACTCGGACAAAGGGCGGCACTCGTTCATGATGGGCCAGCCGACTGCGAGCTCCAATGTGTACCTGGACTGTACGGCCACCAATCCCTACTCCTCGAGCGAGCCGCATGAGCAGTGGGCGACCGGAGGTCTGTATGACAACGTCCATGCGCCTCTGACTTCGCGCTTCTGGAAGGACTTCATCATCGGATGGGGTGGCGGCAACACCGTGTTCTGGAACTGCGAAGGCCCATTCCTGATTCAGAAGCCGCCAACGGCACAGAACTTTGCCTTCGGACAAATCGGCATCGACTCCGTCTCGTACAACACGTTCTACCAGGACCTGACCAAGGACCCCGGTTATATCGAGTCGCTGGACAAACACGTCAGTCCGCGGAGCCTCTATCTGACGCAGCTTCGCGATCGGATGGGCGACACGGCGGTACGAAACGTGTCGGCTCCGGGGCAGCGGGTCTGAGAGCAATCGGCAGCCGAAGCCTTCCATGCGCACCATTGTTCTGACTACCGGCGGCACCATCGAGAAGGTCTACTCCGAGCAGGAGGGCTCGGTGGTGAACGCCGCGCAGAAGATCGGGCGCTATCTGAAGCAGCTTCGGCTGCCGGATCGTGACGTCGAGGTGATCCCGGTCAGCAACAAGGACTCGCTGGAGATGACGGCGGAGGACCGCGCGGAACTGGCGCGGAAGATCGCCGAGATCGTCGGGCGCTGCGACGGCTGTCCCATCGTGATCACGCATGGCACCGACACCATGACGGAGACCGGGCGCTATCTCCAGCGCGCCTTCCCGCAGCCCGGCGTGCCCATCATCCTCACTGGAGCGATGCGGCCGCTTGGCTTTGAGGGCTCGGATGGGCTGCAGAACCTGACCGAAAGCCTGCTGGCCGCCCGGCTGCTCGCTCCGGGGGTGTACATCGTCTTCCACGGCCAGGTGTTTGCCGCAGACCGCACCCGCAAGGACCGCGAGGCGGGCACCTTCGTCGCGGCCGAACCGGATTGACGCGTGCCCAGCAGGTGGCCGCTCAGTAGTAGTACTTGGTTTTGCGTGCCCAATCGCTGGTCGGATATCGCCGGTGCAGCATCTCGAAAGCCTGCCGACTGAGGCCAGTCTGCGCATCGCAACTCCACCGGGTGGCCTGCACGAGTTGCGCGAGGATCTCGGGTGCGGCGCTGTCGTCGGGATGCGTCTTTACGTATTCGAGGACCTTAGGGCCGAACCAGGCGAGCCCTTGCGGCAGCGCGTTCAGCCGGGCAGCTTCCTGGGCGGCCTGCTGCCGCTGGTGGGCGGTGAGGAATGCGAGCGGGGGAAGAGCGGTGGCCGCCGGTTCGTCCCTGCCCGGGCGAACTCCGTCGGACCAGCGCGAGCACCACCAGTTGTCGCGCCAGTGGTCGAGGTAACCGTAGCTCGCCGAACGTTGCACCCCATGGTCGATATAGGGGCGCAGCCCGGGCGCATGCAGCAGCGCCAGCATTGCGGGCGATCCAAGGTGTGTACCGGCGTCGTCGCGTACTGGCGTGGGTAACAGCCGCGACATGCGCGCGGCAATCTCGGGCTTCTGGAGCGCCACCGCGCGTACCCAGGCGACAGACGCCACCGCCTGGCGCAGATGCATCGGCAGCGCGTCGCTCTGCGCCGATTCTGCGAGCAGAGAGAGCGGGAACTGCGTGTTCAGATACCCGGCCGCATCGTCGTCGAACTGCATCGGCGAGATCTTCGTTCGGTAGTCCACATCAATGTCCTGGCCAGGCCGGAAGCGGAGATACTCCGAATACTGGGATTCAGTCGAGAGCGCGGTGCGGGGCGCATCGGCCAGAAATTCATGGAGGGTGTGAGCCGTTGGCATCCGCTCCCCAAGCACCGCGTTGCGCGTAGCCGGATCGTCCTTGGCGATGCTGTTCAGCAGCAGCGTGTCGATTGCGCGGCTGTCGTCCGATTTTCCGGCGGTCTGGAGCAGCCGCGCCCGATGGTAGTTGACGGTGACATACGCGGGCGAGGAGGCAGGCACCGCGGCCGCTGCGGCGAGGAGTTCCGGATCAGCGGTCTGCGCTGCGCTGATTCTGGCGACGAGCCACTGCTGGCCGCTTGCTCCGGCCGATTGCGGACCCAGGGGTGCCTGCATGGCCTGGATCCACTGCACCAGATCGGTTGCC
>JAICMT010000532.1 GCA_025929125.1 Acidobacteriaceae bacterium
ACCGCTCTCCAGGCCGAAACGCAGAAAGTACATATACGGCGAAGGATTCACGATTCGTAGCGCGCGGTAGATCTGGAAGGCATCCACTCCAGGCACGCAGTCGAACCGCTGCGAGAGCACGCACTGAAAGATGTCTCCGGCGGCGATGTACTCCTTGATCTGGGCAACGGCCTTTAGAAACGACGGCCGCGGTGTGCGCGGCATCAGCTTCAGCTTGCCGAGCTCGCGCATCTTCGCGGGCCGGGGCAGCGCGCGTGCGAGCAGCTTCTCCAACGCCTTCAGCCGAGTAACGGCGCGGGTGTATGCGGCGGCGGGGCTCTTGGTGCGTGTCAAGTCCGCGCTGACGATGATGTGGATCTCTTTCTTCACATGGTCGAAGGCGAGCACCTGGTCGAAGAACATCAGGCATGCGTCGGGAACGCGCAGCTCGTCGGCAGCCAGCGACGGCAGCTTCTCGATCTGGCGCACCACGTCGTAGCTGAAGAACCCGACGGCGCCCGCCGTGAACGGAGGGAGTCCGGGCAGGCGGGCAGGATTGTGGCCGGAGAGCGCCTGCTTCAGCTCGGCGAAGATGTCACCTTCAAAACTGCGCCGGGTGCGGCCCTCTTCCACGGTAATGGAGGTGCCGCGGGCGACGATCTTGCGATACGGCTGGATGCCGATGAAGGTGTAGCGGCCCACGTGCTCGCCGCCCTCCACCGATTCCAGCAGAAAGGCCTCGGGCTGGTCCTGCGCGATGCGCAAGAAGGCGGAGACCGGCGTTTCCAGGTCCGCGGTAACCGTGCGGTAGACAGGAACCAGCGTGTGCCGCCGGGCCAGCGCGGCGAACTCACGCGCGGAAGGGGTTGCGGCTACGGTTGCTTTCGCGCGCGAACCCGTCTGGACAGAGCGACTGTGCTTGGCACCTGAAGTGCGTTTGGAAGAGGCGGCAGGCATGAGATGTCTGTCTCATCATATCTGTCGCGCAGTGAAGGATGCTGAATGCGGATTGCCGCAGGCAGAAAATTCCTCAGGCGAGGTCCTGCACATCGCGCTGGCCGGCCATGCGGGCCATCAGCGCCGCGCCGCCGACGATGCCGGTGCCGAGCAGCAGCAGCGTGGAGGGCTCGCTGGTAGCGGCCGGTGTGGAGGGGTCCAGCTCACCAGAGGTGAGGAAGAACGGGCCATCGTGTCCGCTGGTGAGCGAGATCTGCGTGTAAGAGCCGGGGCCGCAGGCTCCGCCGGCGATGCAGATCGTGAGGTCGCCACCGCCCAGGTTGGACGTGTCGAAATAGAGAGCGAACTGCGCGCCGAAGTTGTGTGGGCTGGTGCTGGGGCCGGAGAGGAAGCTTTGGCCGATGCCGTTAGAGGCTTCGGAGCTTGCGACGGTGTTAAAGATGGGAAATCCGCCGGAAGGATCATCCAGGCTGATCGCGGTCGAAGTGACCAGTCCGCTGGTCGTGTCTATGCTGACGGTCCCGGATAAAGGACCCGCCGCGCTGTTCACGTTCACCAGGTTATAGCTGATGGACGAT
>JAICMT010000524.1 GCA_025929125.1 Acidobacteriaceae bacterium
TCCAGCACGCTCTCGAGCACCGCCGGGTCCCGGTCCGTCTTCATGGCTAATCCCAGGTCCAGAACCTGCCCCACGGGAGCCCGCCCGGCCAGCATCAGCGCCCAGCGATCGCCGAGTAGCCCGATGCGCTCCGCCGGCCGCAGCGTGCTCTCCGCACCGCCGCTCAGCTTCTGAAGTAGCTCGGGCGAGTAGTTGGTGCGGTAGTAGCCCTTCTGCGATGCGTTGGCATACAGCGCGGCGGCAGGCGGAGCTATTGTGGCTCCGGGCGCGAGAATGCTGCAGCCGGATCCTGCGAAGCACACCGGAATGGTCCACGCCTCGGCGGGCGCGGGCTGCGCGTCCTCGACAAAGCGCGTCTGGCTTAGCTCTGTCGTGCCGGCCGCCTCATGCAGCTCCAGCAGAGGCACGCCGGGCTGCTCGATGAAGCTGCGCATCACGCGGTCTACGGGCAGGCCGCTCACGCGCGACTGCGTCTGCCAGAAGTCCTCCGCGGTGGCGTTGCCGTAGAGGTGCGCGGAGAGATACTGCTGCACGCCGCGCCGGAAGCGCTCCTCCCCGAGCCAGTGCTCCACCATGCCAATGACGGCTCCCGCCTTGTCATACGCAATCTCGTCGAACAGCGAATCGATCTCGGCCGGCGTCTGGGCACGCGAGCGGATGGCGCGGGTGCCGGACGTGGCATCGTCCTCCATCGCGCGATCGAGATCGAGCGCCGCATCCTCTTCAAAGCGCCAATTGGGATGCTGCAGCGCTGCGGCCTTGTTCTCCATCCACGTGGCGAAGCCCTCGTTGAGCCAGAGATTGTCCCACCACGCCGGCGTCACCAGATCGCCAAACCACTGGTGCGCGATCTCATGAGCCACCGTGGTGGTGACATCCTTGCGCGCAGGCAGCGTGCCGTTTTTCTGATCCACCAGAAGCTCGGACTCGCGAAAGAGGATGCAGCCGAAGTTCTCCATCGCGCCGGAATCGAAATCGGGAACAGCGATCAGGTCGAGCTTTGCCAGCGGATACCGTATGCCAAAGTAGCGGTTGTAATAGTGCAGGTCCCACTTCGCAGTGTTGAGCGCGAACCGGGTCAGCCGCACCTTATCCGGCGTGGAGCAGACGCGGATCGGCACGCCGTCGGACTTTCCGCGGCTGCACTCGAACTCGCCCACCACCCAGGCCAGCAGGTAGGTGGACATGCGGGGCGTCTCCGCAAACGTGACGGTGTGCTTCCCGTCGACCGGACCGGGGTTGTCGGAGATGGCCGATGTGTTGGAGATCGCCGTGTCGGAGGAGTCGATGACCAGCGACACGCCGAAGGTCGCCTTCAGCCCAGGCTCGTCGAAGCAGGGGAAGGCGCGGCGCGCATCGGTGGACTCGAACTGCGTGACGCCATAGTTGTTGGTTTTGCTCCGCGAGAGATAGAAGCCGCGCAGCTTGCTGTTGATCTTGCCGCTGTAGGCGATCTCCAGCGTCGCCGGACCGGCCGGCAGCTCGCGCTCAAAGGTGAGCGTAGCCTGCTGGACGTTCTCATCGAGCGTGACTGTCGCAGGAAAGGACTGCGA
>JAICMT010000269.1 GCA_025929125.1 Acidobacteriaceae bacterium
AACGACACAGGCCCCAGCGTCTTCTCGAGCGAGTGCTCCGGCCGCTCGGACTCTGAGATCAGCTTGTCGATCGACTTGGTCGCGAAGATTTGCCTGGGCAAGAGAGAGTCGCTGCTCCTCCAGAAAGGATGCGGTTCGGTGCATGTAGTATCGCGCACTTGTTGCCGTTAAACATGGAAAAGCGGACCGCGTTCTGCAGTCCGCCTCGCCCTATTTCAGCTTCCGACTAGCGCTTCGACTTGCCGCGCGTAGCCTTCTTGATCTTCGCCTTGTTCTCGCCGCGGGGAGTGGTGCGCTTGGCCTTCGGGGCCGCCTTCTTGCGCGCAGCGCGCTTCAGCTTCTTCCGCTCCAGCTTATCGGTGACTTTCGTTGTATCTGCCATTTGATGTGTCGGTGCTTTCCTGGTTCAAGATGTGCGGCGCGTCCTTACAGAGTTTCAAGCTGGGCAAACTTCTCCACCAGCTTCTTCACGCCGTGCTGTTGAAATTGTACTGTAATCTTCGCGTCATCCCCTTCACCCTCACGACGAAATACCGTGCCGATGCCGTATTTCGGGTGCCGCACCCGCGAGCCTTGCTTCAGCCCTGTCTTCCCTTGAGGCGCTGCGACCTCGAGCCTCGGCCTGCCTGCGGGAGCCTTCTGTCCTCGCGCTGCGAAGAAGCTCGCAATATTGTCCATCGAGCTGGAGGCGGAAACCGTGTTCGAGCGCTGCCCGAATCGCGAGTTGACGTACTTAGCGGCAGGCCGGGCGCTCTGGTCCTCATCCTCATAGTTGTAATGGCCGCCCTCCGACTGTTCCTCCCGTCCAGTCCGGCCCCGCTGCGGATACGGCGTGGCATACGGCGCTCCGGAAAACTGCGGTCTTGCCATTGGACTGCCTAGGTCCTCAACCAGCCGCGAAGGAATCTCCTCAAGAAAGCGTGAGGCGATCGTCGAGTCCGGCATATCCGATCCGTACCGTCGGCGGTAACGCGCCCGTGTCAGGATCAGCGTGTCCATGGCTCGCGTCATTCCCACGTAGCACAGCCTCCGCTCCTCCTCCAGTCCTCCCGGATCGGTCAGTGTGCGCGAGCTGGGAAACAGCCCTTCTTCCATACCCGCGAGAAACACCAGCGGAAACTCCAGTCCCTTGGCAGCGTGCAGGGTCATCAGCGTCACCCGCGCCTCCGCCGAATAGGAATCCGCATCGGAAACCAGCGCCGCATGATCCAGAAATTCCGCCAGCGTCTCGCCGCGCTCCTGCGCATCCTGCGCAGCGTTCGCCAGTTCCTTCAGGTTCTCAATCCGAGAGAAGGCCTCCGGCGTGGCCTCTTCTTCCAGCGCACGAATGTACCCCGAGCGATCGTTCAGGAATTTGATTACTTCCGGCAGGGTCGCCGCCTCGCCTGGCTTACGGAACGCCGGCCGCTCGTCCTCCATCAGTCGTTCGGCAGCGCGGTCCGCCGGGTCGCGGTGCGTGCCGGCATCTTTGGTCACCACCGGCGCAAACGGATTGTAGGCGGCTGAATCCATCGCATGCGCCGCATCGGCATGTGCCGCATCGGAGTCGCTCGCATTCTCGGGGGCGATGGTTGAGATCTCCTCGCTGGGTCCGAAGTCAAAACCGAAGTTGAAGCTCGTGTCGAAGCTCGCCTGCTCCGGCTCCGCCGCCGGTTCATCGCCGCCCGCAAATGACGCCGGATCGAACGCCACATCGTCGCTCGCCGTGCCCTCGCCGCCTTCCACCGCGACATCCGCGGTCAACTTGCCTGCGAAGTCAGGCCCGAGCATCGCGCGCGCATCCTCGATCAGCCGTCGGAAATTGTTGAGAGCTGCAAGCGCCCGCGCGGGCAACAGCTTTTCTTCCGAGGCCCGCGCAATCGCATCCCAGGTGCTCAGGCCCGTCGTCAGCGCAATTCGCTCCAGCGTCTCCAGTGTGGTCTTGCCGATCCCCCGTGCCGGAGAGTTCACCACCCGCTGCAGCGCAATCGAGTCATGTGGATTCACCGCTAGCTTCATGTAGCTCAGCAGGTCCTTCACCTCGGCACGATCGTAGAAGGAGAACCCGCCCACCATGTGGTACTGAATCTGGTAGCGTCGCAGTGCCTCTTCCACCAGCCGCGACTGCGAGTTCGTCCGGTAGAGCACCGCGCACCTTGGCTGGTCTTCGCTCTGACCCGCTTCGCGCAGGTAGCGGTGGATACGGTCCGCAATAAACAGCGCCTCGTTCTCTCCGCCCGGAGCCTCGTAGTACCCGATCAGGCTTCCACCCTCGCGCGTGGTGAACAGGTTCTTGCCCTTGCGCTGGGTGTTGTTCGCCACCACCGCGGACGCGCCTTCCAGGATCACCTGGGTCGAGCGGTAGTTCTGCTCCAGCCGTATTGTCCGCACCGCGGGGAAGTCCTTCTCGAACTCCAGAATGTTGCGGATATCCGCGCCGCGCCAGCTGTAAATCGACTGGTCCTCGTCGCCCACAACGCAGACATTTCCTTCGGACCCGGCCATCAGCTTCATCAGCTCGTACTGCGGGCGGTTGGTGTCCTGGTACTCGTCGATCAGCAGATAGCGATAGCGGCGGTTATAGCGCTCGCGCACCTCGGGGGACACCTTCAGCAGCCGCACCGTTTCCAGCAGCAGATCGTCGAAGTCTAGCGCATTCGCCTTCTGCAACTCCTTGCGATAGATCTCGAAGATATGCGCGATCTTCTCCTCCATCGGGTTGGTGGAGGAAAGAAAGTACTCCTGCGGATCGATCATGTGGTTCTTTGCCCAGGAGATCCGGCCCAGTGCCACACGCGGCTTCAGTTGCTTGTCGTCAATCCCCAGCCGTTTCAGCGCGGACTTCACCACCGCCTGCTGGTCGGTCTCGTCGTAGATGGCAAAGCTCTTCGTCAGCCCGGTGTTGCCCGTCCGCAGCGCTTCGATATCCCGCCGCAGCACGCGCACGCAGAAGCTGTGGAACGTCGACAGCAAAGGCTTGGCCAGCGTGCTGTGCCCCAGGATTTTGTCCACCCGCTCCGCCATCTCGGCGGCAGCCTTATTCGTGAACGTCACCGCCAGAATCGAGTCCGGCTGCACCCCGCGCTCTTCGATCAGGTAGGCGATGCGATGCGTGATCACCCGCGTCTTGCCCGACCCGGCGCCGGCCAGCAGCAGCACCGGCCCATCGACAGCGCGAATGCCCTCCTGCTGCTGAGGGTTCATATTTTCAAGTAGGCGAGACACAGGCGGGACCCCGGTATTCCATTTTAAATGCCGCGGCCACAGTTAGCGAATCCTGACGAATGTGCCCAAATCTAAGCCGATCCGCTAACGCTTCGCCCAGATAAACTGCATCCCGCCCATCACCGTACGCCCGGGCATGCGCACATTCACGATCTCCTGGTATCCGGTATTGGCCAGATTGGCGAACCTAAGATACGGCCGCACCCGTCCCGTATTGCGTGAGAGCGCCAGGTCCCAGAGCGGGTACGCCGTCCGCCCTGTCTTCTGCACCACGTCCAGTTGCGTAAACGCCGTCAGTTGGCCGAAGACACCCGTCCAGCCCAGGATCGCGTTCTGCGCCGCATAGTTGTACGCATACTCCGAAACGTACGCGGTGGGGAAGCTGCCGGAGTGCGCCGCCGCATAGCTCAATTGCAGCTGCTGCGTCCTTCCCAGGCGGATGTGGGCCGAGGCCTCCG
>JAICMT010000296.1 GCA_025929125.1 Acidobacteriaceae bacterium
ATGGACGGCTGGTTCAAGGCAGCCGATGCACGAACCGGGAACATCCTTTGGCAGTTCAAAACGGGGTCGGGCATCATTGGCCAGCCGGTGAGCTACAAAGGACCCGACGGAAAGCAGTACATCGCAATCCTCTCGGGAGTGGGGGGCTGGCCGGGCGCGATTGTCGCGGGAAATCTGGACGCGCGCGACGACACCGCCGCCAACGGCTGGGGCAGCGCGATGCGCGACCTGAAGAGCGCGGCGGGAGGGACGCTGTATGTCTTCTCGCTTCCTTAATGCGCTCTTGCTCGGGCTGACAATCGCAAGCAGCGCAATGGCGCAGCAGGCCAAACCACCGCTCCGCATCTGTGCGGACCCCGATAATGCGCCCTACTCAGTACGCGACGGGTCTGGGTTCGACAATCGCATCGCCAGACTGCTCGCCCGGGAGATTGGACGCAAGCCCGTATTCGTATGGGCCCGCGAGCGGCGCGGCTTCATCCGCGAGCAGTTCAACAAAAACGCCTGCGATGTGCTGATGGGCGTCCCTGCCGGCTTGCGCTCCGTTCTGACCACCGAACCGTATTACCGGTCCACCTACGTCTTCGTGACGCGAGCGCAGGATCGTCTCCAGCCCGTCTCGTTCAGCGATCCAAAGTTGAACCACCGCAGAATCGGGTTGCAGATCCTGGAGGAGGACCTTTCACCTCCCTCGCTGCCGCTGATTCGCAACGGACACGCCGGACAGTTGGTGGGTTTCGAATCCTTCGGCACGCACGCTACCGACATCCTTCGCGCGGTGCAGAACCGGAAGATCGACATGGCCGTGGTCTGGGGACCGCTCGCCGGGTTCTATGCAGGCCGCAGTTCCGGGCTTGCGCTGACGCCGGTCGCTCCGCAGGTGGACTCAGGCATCCCGTTTACCTTCGCGCTGGCAGTGGGCATGCACAAGAGCGATTCCCGGCTGCAGCAGGATCTGGACCGCGCCATCGAAGCGCGACAGGCGGATATCCGCAGAATTCTCGCGAGCG
Organism: Acidobacteriaceae bacterium; assembly: GCA_025929125.1. Classification (GTDB taxonomy): domain Bacteria; phylum Acidobacteriota; class Terriglobia; order Terriglobales; family Acidobacteriaceae; genus Edaphobacter. The sequence continues at coordinate 1,011 of JAICMT010000296.1, forward strand.
ATCACGTTCCGCTTCTGCCTCTGGACCGATCGCCGCAAGGCAACGGAGGACCGCGATGAAGCCGCTCTCTGGATGCATCCTCGCCGTGGTGCTGCTGACCGCCGGGTGTAAGCGCGAGCAGCGGCTCTTCGATCCCGGGCCGAACGCCTCTCAGCTTGCCAGCAGTGTGCATGCAACCGTGGTGCAGGCCGGCGGACAGCCCTATCAGCCTGCGAGCACCACGCCGTACGAGCAGAGCGCCTACGCGGTCGCCGAAGGCAAGCGGCTCTACAGCGCCTACAACTGTGCCGGCTGTCATGGGGTCGGCGGCGGCGGCGCAATCGGGCCGGCGCTCTCCGACTCAGTGTGGATCTACGGCAGCAGCCCGGATCAAATTTACGCAACCATCGTTCAGGGCCGCGGCAACGGCATGCCTGCGTTTGGCGGAAAGGTGCCAGACTTCCAGGTACGCGAACTGGCCGCCTATGTGCGATCGCTCAGCGGACAGCTGCCCAGCACCATCGCGCCTTCACGCAGCGATGTGATGCCGGTCGCAAAGGCCGAGCAGGCGCGAAAACAGGAGCATCCTGGCGACGAAAACATACAGCCCATCCAGCATCCGGAGTCGCACTGATGATTGCGCTCGCCATCCTGATCGCCGTGCCGGGATTCGGGAGCAACCAGAGCTCCCTGAACCCCGTCGGGCCCATGGCGCAGCGCATTGAGCACACGCTGGCGTTGATCTTCTTCATCACCGGCGCGGTCTATCTGCTCACCATGATCGCCGTCGGTATCTCGGTCTGGCGGAACCGCCTGGTGCGAGACGACTTCCCGCCCCCGCTGCAGACGCCGCCAGAACAGGACCGCAAGGCCGTTACCGCCGTAGCCGGCGCCATGGGCGTCTCCGTGCTGCTGCTCTTCATCATGATGGTGGCCAGCTTTATCACCAGCCACGCCATCGGCAAGGAGAACGGCCGCGCTCCCTTCGAGGTGGACGTCTACGGGCACCAGTGGTGGTGGGAGGTGCAGTACCCGCAGCCCGAGGCGGACAAGATGGTCGTCACCGCCAACGAGATCCACATCCCCATCGGTTCCCTGGTGCGAATCCACGGGACCTCAACCGACGTGATCCATAGCTTCTGGGCGCCCAACATCCACGGCAAGCGCGACCTGCTGCCCGGCTATGAGAACGACTTCGTGATCCAGGCAGACCAGCCAGGACGCTGGCGCGGTCAGTGCGCCGAGTTCTGCGGCCCGCAGCACGCCCACATGTCCTTTCTGATGATCGCAGAGCCGATGGACAAGTTCCATAGCTGGATGGAGGCCCAGGCGGGAACGCCGCCGCCTCCCTCCACGCCGCAGACACAACACGGGCAGCAGGTGTTCCTGTCCCACGCCTGCATCATGTGCCATACCATCCGCGGCACAGTCGCCGGCTCGCGTGTGGGTCCAGACCTCACTCACGTCGGCAGCCGCGACACCATCGCATCAGGAACGCTACCCAACGATCCGTCGCATCTCGCGAAGTGGGTCCTGAATGCGCAACAGATCAAGCCGGGCGTTCGCATGCCACCCAATCCCATGCCGCAACAGGAGCTCAACGACCTCGTGGCCTACCTGGAGAGCCTTCGATGAGCTCCTATCCCGCGATCCCCGACCCCGTGTTGACACCCGAAGAGCTGGCCCAGCATGAGCGCCTGGACCGGGTCTGGCGTGAGCCCTCCGGCTTCGTCGGCTGGTTCAAAGCGGTGCACCACACCACCATCGGCAAGCGCTACATCATTACGGCATTCGTCTTTTTTCTCCTCGCGGGACTGATGGCCGGCGTGATGCGGCTGCAATTGGCGCTGCCGGAAAACCACGTGTTGGGTCCGGACCTCTACGACCAGTTCTTCACCATGCACGGCAGCACCATGATGTTTCTTTTCGCCGTGCCTATGATGTTCGAGGCACTCAGCGTGTACTTCGTTCCGCTGATGGTGGGCGCGCGCAATATCGCCTTCCCCCGCCTGAATGCGTACAGCTATTACCTGTACGTGATGGGCGGCATCATGTTCTTCATCGCCTTCTTCTGCAACACCGGCGCGGACCGCGGCTGGTTCGCCTATGTTCCGCTCTCCGGGCCGGACTACGGTCCGGGCAAGCGGCCGGACTTCTGGGCCCAGCTGATTACGTTTACCGAGGTGTCTGCGCTCGCGGTCGCGGTAGAGATCATCGTGACGGTGTTCAAGCTGCGTGCTCCGGGGATGAGTCTGAACCGGATTCCGATTATGGTGTGGGGCGAAGTTGTGACGGCGTTCATGGTGATCTTCGCCATGCCGTCCATCATGCTCTCCAGCACCATGCTGCTGATGGACCGCACCTGCGGCACGCAGTTCTACAATCCGGCAGTGGGCGGCGATGTACTGCTCTACCAGCATCTGTTCTGGTGGTTCGGGCATCCGGAGGTGTACATCATCTTCCTGCCCGGCGC
>JAICMT010000374.1 GCA_025929125.1 Acidobacteriaceae bacterium
ATGCGCTTGCGGCGGCTGCCGTTGATGATCTCGTGGTCCGCACGCTCGCGGGCCGTCATGGAATTGATGATGGACTCCACGCGGGTGAGCTGTCCTTCATCCACGTTGTCCGCCGCCTGCTGAATCCCCTGAAAGGGACCGACTGAGGGCAGCATCTTGAGGATCGACTTCATCGAGCCCATCTTCTTGATCTGGCGAAGCTGATCCCGGAAATCCTCCAGCGTGAAGCCATCGCCGGAGAGGGCCTTGCTGGCGAACTGCTCCGCCTTTTTACGATCGAGCTTTTCCTCCGCGCGCTCCAACAGCGTGGCAATGTCTCCGAAGCCCATGATCCGGCCGACGATACGGTCCGGGTGGAAGGGTTCGAATGCATCCGGCTTTTCGCCGGTGCCCAGGAACTTGATGGGCGCTCCGGTGATATGGCGAATGGAGAGGGCCGCGCCGCCGCGTGCATCGCCGTCCATCTTAGTGAGCACGACGCCGGTGATGGACAGCAGGTCGTGGAACGCCTTGGCGGACTTAACAGCGTCCTGCCCAGTCATGGCATCAGCCACGAAGAGGATCTCGGAGGGATTGAGTTCCTTTTTCAGCATCCCCATCTCGTCCATCAGGTCGGACGCGATCTGGTTACGACCGGCGGTATCCACGATGAGGATGTCGCAGCCGAAGTTGGCCGCATCGCGCTTTGCCTCCTTGGCGAGGCGGAGAACGTCAGGCGTTCCATGCGCAACAGCGGGATCGAGCTTGCCTTCGTAAATGTAAGAGCCTGTGGTCTGCGCGACCAGGCGCAACTGCTCGCGCGCAGCCGGCCGGTACACGTCGACTGAGACCAGCATGGGACGGTGCCCCGCCTTCTTGAGCCAGTTCGCGAGCTTGCCGGAGGTGGTGGTTTTTCCGCCGCCCTGCAGACCGGCCATGAGGATGACGGAAGGCGGCTGCGAAGAGGTCTTGAACCGGGCGGTATCGCGGCCGAGGATGTTGACCAACTCGTCGTGAACGATCTTGACGATCTGCTCGGCGGGCGAGAGCGACGTAGCCACCTGCGAGCCCATGGCGCGGTCGCGGATGTGATCGACCACCTGGGTGACGACCGGGAGGCTGACGTCTGCCTCGATGAGCGCGAGGCGAATCTCGCGCAGGGCCTCGCCGATGTTCTCGTCCGTGATGGTGCCCTGACCGCGGAGGGTTTTAAAGGAGCGCTGGAGCTTGTCGCTGAGATTCTCAAACATGGCTGCTGTGAGTTTATCAGCGTAAATGTCGTGAGTTTGGCTGGTGGCAGTGAGCCGGTGCACGGCGGTGCGGACGGCCCTTTTGGGTCGACAGGCGGATCAGACACAGAACCGGCCGCCTGATGGGAGCGGCCGGTTCTGTGCAGGCTGCGGTCTGTATGTGGCGGGGTCTCTGCTTCTACTTCTTCTTTTTAGCGCGCTTGTCGGATGAGGCGAAGAGGGAGAGGTCGATGGCGTCGGCCATTGCCTTGTAGCCGGCGTCGTTGGGGTGGAGCTTGTCGGTATTGTTGTATCCGGCGCGGAACTGGCGCGGGTCGGCGGGATCGCGGACGACCTGATCGAAGTCCATTACGGCGTCGAAGCTGCCCGGGGTGCGGATGAAGGTGTTCACGGCCTGCCGCATGGTTTCAGCCTTCTCTGTTGCGTTGCCGAAGGGCGTTAGCGTGCAGCCGATGACCTTAATGCCATGTTCGTGAGCTCGGAGGACCATCTGCTTCATTGCCCCGATGAGATCGTCCGAGGTAAGTGGCGGAACTACGGTGAGAGCGACGGGAGCCGGACGGTCCGGGTTGGGCGGCCGCGTGGAGATGTTGATGTCGTTGATGCTTTCGAGGATCATCAGCCACTTGACGCCGGGCTGGTCGAGGACATCGCGGTCAAATCGTGCGAGGGCGCTCACACCGGCTCCGTCATTGAGAACCTGGTTGCCGGAAATGCCTTCATTCACAATGGCGACGTTGGCGGTAGTGGGATTCGCAACGAGCCGGCGAGAGAGATCGCTGGGCCAGCTGCCGTCGGTGTCGGGAGTGGAGGTGGCTCCGTCGGTGATGGAGTCACCGAATGCGACGATGGCAGCCGATTCGGGTGCAGAGGCCTGCACGTCGATATCGGATACCCAATACCAGGAACGAAGCTTCTCGCCGTCGGCGAGGTCAGGGGCGGATGTCACGTCTCCGGCTTTGACCCAGGTGGTGTGGAGGCCGAGAGAGTGAACGCTGGCAGCGCCGGTATCGTTGGGGACGAACACGCTGACGGCGAGCTCGGCCAGGGGCGGGACAGTGAGCGCAACTGGGTCGCTGATCATCTCTGCGCCCAGGGGAATGGTGACAGAGGATCTGCCGTTGAAGGTGAGGGCGCGATCCGTGCTGGCGACAATCGCGGAATCCTTGTCCCGCAGAGCAATGTGAGCGGCGCCAATATAAACGGGGCCTGCGCCGAAAGCGTTTGAGAGATGCACGCGTACGGAACTGCCGCCGATGCTGGCGCGCATGAACATACGAACTGTCTCGTTGTTGAAGCTGCGCGGCGGCAAGGGAGCAGGACGAGCCGCTGATGGAGGCCCCGCGGGTGCAGCCTGAGCAGTCGCGGCGGTTACACCGGTTGCAGGGGGTCGGGCAGTCGCGGGCCGGGCGAAACTGGCGGTCGGCTTCTGTTGCGAGGCTGCCCAGGTTGCCACCCAATGTGTTTGGGCCTGCCCGGGAAGAGTGAGAGCGGTAAGCGCGAGAGCGAGATGGCACAACGGTCTATCGAGCATGGCAGGCCTTTAGTGAAGGAGATATTTTGTGCTCCCAAGCTATTTCGCACGGCGCCTGCTGTCAAAGAGCAATTTGCCAAGGGTGAGCCA
>JAICMT010000262.1 GCA_025929125.1 Acidobacteriaceae bacterium
GATCTGAACTACTCGGCTCGTCCGCTGGCGCACAGAATGGCGCAGCAGGCACCCAACGTGCAGACCATCGCGGTGCATGACGTCCGGCGCGATCTGGTCTACGGACTCGCCTTCTACCGGGACCGAGAGCCCGTCGACTACGCACGCGCTGGAGTGCCGCGTGAAGAACACCTTCTGGTCGTTCCCTCCCGTGAGACCACTGCGCTCGAACCCTGGCTTCGAGGACGCGTCTATGTTCCTCTTTTCCTCTATCCGTCGCAGGGCCTCGAGGTCTACAAGGTGTACCCGGCGCGATAACGGTTCAAATCCGCCGTCCTCTCTCGACGAAGGTGCCGGGTTGCAGGTATGTTGTTCTTCGAAGATAGGCACAGGGGACCGCAATTCCGGATGTCTGCACTTCCCGTAGTTTCGCAAATTGAAGTGCTGGACCTGCGGCACTTCTCCTCCCGCCAGCTCCGGCCCCTATTAGAGTTGGAGGCCGAGTTGTGGCGAACGCGTCTGCGCTGGGATTACCGTAGCTCCACCGAACTCCTGCTCCAGTACCTGGACTCTCGCATCCTGCAAGGCTTCGTTGCGCTCGACCGGGGCCGCGTCTGCGGCTATACCTTCTGCGTCTACGAGGGCCGTAAGGCCGTCATCGGCGATGCCTTCGCCTGCACCCCGGGCGGGGAACCCGACTCCGCCACCGCACGCCTGCTGCTGAGCCATGCGCTTGAGATGCTGCGTCACTCCCCCGCCGTGGATCGGGTCGAGTCGCAATTGTTGCTTTTCGGCCATGATGAGTTCGCAGGTCTGTTCGACGGATCTGAGTTCACGGTTCACCCGCGTCTGTTCCTCGAGCTTGACCTGACCAGAGCCCTGCCCAGCGCGAACGTGCCGTCCGAGTTCGAGCTCAGCCGCTGGGCGCCGCAGGACTACCAGGCCGCGGCCGAGCTGATCCACGCATGCTACGAAGGGCATACCGACGCCAGGATCAACGACCAGTACCGCTCGCTCCATGGATCGCTGCGTTTCCTACACAATATTGTGCGCTTCCCCGGCTGCGGCGTCTTTGAGCCGAACTTCTCCTGGATCCTGCGCGACCGCGCCTCGCGAGCGATGGCGGGTATGGTTCTGGTCTCACGCGTGGGTGAGCGCGTTGGGCACATCACCCAGATCTGTATCGCACCCGCCGAACGGCGTAGTGGGCTGGGAAAGCTGCTGCTCTCGCGCTGTGCCTTTGCTCTGCGCGCCGAGGGTTTCGAGGCAGTCACGCTGACGGTGACCGAAAGCAACGCGGAGGCCGTTCACCTGTACCAGCGGTTCGGCTTTACCTCGCTGCATCGCTTCGACGCGATAGTGCTCAACACTCGCTATCCGGCGCCCCGTTACGGCGCCTGACCTTCCCAGGTATTTCCGCACGCCTGACGGCCCAGCCAGCAGAGCAGCCATACGCCCATGCACATGGTGCAGGCGCCCGCCGTGTCGAGTAGCACATCCAGCGGCGAACTTGTCCGGCTGGGGAGGAAGTGCTGGTGGAACTCATCGCAGCTTGCGACAAGGAGGGTTGAGAGGATTGCCAGAGCCGTGCACTTCACTCTCCAGGCCAGAAGGGTGGCCACGCCGCGTCGGGCCAGCGTATGCAGCCACGCGCGCAGAAAGGTGAAGCCCACCGCCCCATAACCAACGAAGTGGCCGGTCTTGCGGATGTAGTGGTGCAGCAATTCCCAGCCCGGATCGCTGATCGCGCCGAACAGCTTCTCATACAGCGGCCGCAGCCAACCGCTGGTGTTTTCGGCGGAGAAGGTTCCGGTGGACTCGATTGCAATGACGAGGACGGCAAGAACTGCGGGAAGCCAAACCTTCACCCACCAGCGCCAGCCGCTCTCGATTTCGTTAAAACTTTCTAATTCAGCAGAGAAGACCGAACGCATAGAACAAGGCTATCAGCGGGAACTCCCGGTCCGGCTTACTCCCTCACGAGTGCTGAATTCCAGGCGAATCTGCGGGAGCGCTGATACCAGCGGTAGCCGAGCAGCAGCAGGTTCAGGAAGATCGTGCCCGAAGTATCGCGCAACACATCGCCGAAGCTGCCGACACGCTGCGGCAGGAATGCCTGGTGCAGCTCATCGCAGGAGGAGATGAGCAGGATTGATAGGACGGAGAGTGCGGCGGAGAGCAACAGAATACGGCCAAACTGCAACGTCCGCTTCCTGCGCTGCGCGCGTGCTTGAAGGGTATGCTGCCAGGCATTCCGGAAGATTAGACCGACTGCTCCGTAACCGAAGAAGTGTCCAATCTTGCGGGCGTCAAAGTTGACTACCCCGCGCAAATCCTCATGCCAATGGCCGAAGAGGGTGCGCCAGAGATCATTAACGACAAATTGCGTGTGGTATCCGCTCATCAATGTGGTGGAAGTAAAGCAGATAAATCCCATGCAAAGGAGCACAGGAAACCACGCGCGGTGCACAGGGCGCACTGGCAGCGAACGAGGCAGATCGAGTGAGGGGTTCAGCAAGGCAGGGGAGGTTGCCATTCCGAAAAATTCTCCAGGTCGGGTGTACGAACGAACCTGAGGACAGGTTCAACCTGACTGGTAGCAATTCCGTTGCCAAAGTCTAGCTGTAAATATTATGTGTTACTTATGTTGTTACGAAAGCAGTGCAAGTTCGTCCGCCGGGGGAAAGAATTACCCGCCGGAATTCGTCCAAGTCTCTCATTCAGCATGCGGGCCAATAGGTTGCCTGAGAGCAGTAAAAATCCTTGACGGCTGCCCGAGTGTTATTCCTGATTATTCCGCGTGATAGTTCGGCGCTTCGCGGGTGATGATCACGTCGTGAACATGGCTCTCGCGCAGGCCGGCGTTGGAGATGCGGATGAAACGCGCATTCTGCTTCAGTTCTTCGATAGAGCCACACCCGAGATAGCCCATGCCGGAACGAAGCCCGCCAACAAGCTGATAGACCATAGCTTCCAGTGGACCGCGATGAGGCACGCGACCTTCGATGCCCTCAGGCACGAACTTGGCGAGGCGGTTCTGCGCGGGTGGCTCTTTGGAGGTGAGGTCAGTGCGCTCCGCCGGCCCGGTCATGTCGGTGGTCGACTGGAAGTAGCGTTCGCCGGAGCCCTGCGCCATGGCGCTGAGGCTTCCCATGCCGCGGTACGCCTTGAAGCTGCGGCCCTGGTAGAGGATCGTTTCGCCGGGCGACTCGTCAACGCCGGCGAAGAGTGATCCGATCATGACGACGTCAGCTCCTGCTGCGACGGCTTTGGTGAGGTCGCCAGAGTACTTGATTCCGCCATCGGCGATGATGGGCACATTGTGCTTGGAGGCGGCGCGAGCTGCCTCGGAGATCGCGGTGATCTGCGGCATGCCGGCGCCGGTGACCATCCGGGTGGTGCAGATGGACCCCGGTCCGATGCCTACCTTGACTGCGTCGGCGCCAGCGTCGATCAGCGCCAGCGCTCCATCGTAAGTGGCGACATTGCCGGCCATCAGGTCAATCTCTGGGAACCGTTTCTTTACATCGCGGACGGCTTCGAGCACGCGCGAGGAGTGTCCGTGCGCCGAGTCGATGGCGAGGACGTCGGCGCGCGCCTCAATCAGGGCTGCGGCGCGCTCCAGGTAATCGCCGGTCGCACCAATAGCTCCGGCGACGCGCAGGCGTCCTTTGGAATCCTTGGTGGCGTTCGGATATTTGAGTTTCTTTTGGATGTCCTTGA
>JAICMT010000153.1 GCA_025929125.1 Acidobacteriaceae bacterium
CGTTGACTTGACCGGCGAGCTGCCCGTGAAGGCGCTGGTGGAGGGCGTCGTCACCGCCTCATACGACAGCGTGCCCGTCAGCGTCGGATCCAGGTTTTCCGGCTGAGGGCCGCCGCCATTGGTGCTCAACACCAGTCCGCCTGATCCCGTACCGCCTCCTCCTGCGCCATTCGAGGTGCCGCCGGGGCCACCACCGCCCGTCACTGCGGTTCCAACCCCACCCAGCGTTCCCGAAACAAGACCGGTAGAGACGCCTCGAAGAGAGGACCCAGCCCGCGCCCGCAGAATGTCCGTGTCCGCAATGTCCAGATTGATGCGCGCGATCGCGATGTCAAAGTTGTTCTCGAGAGCCAGCAGAACCGCGTCGGAGAGGCTCAGGTAAATCTTGCCATCGCGCACCAGCTGATCAAGTCGCGGCGTGTTGCCCAGCCGCGTCGCAGGATACGTGGACGGCGAATAGAGCGTGAACGGATTCGGAAACAAGCCGTGTGGATGCGTGTAGTCATGCTCGGTGGGCCGCAGGTACAACGGCTCAGTCATCTTCGGCTGCGGAGCCGCCGGCACACCCTGGTCGCGTCCCGTGGGAGCCTGTGCGGCCGGCGCGGTCGCGTCAGCGGCGGGCGTAGCGATTGGGCTGGGCTGCTGTGCCGGTGCGGAGGAAGCTCCCGCTTGCTGCGCCCAACCCGGCTGTGCCATTCCACTCAGCAGCAGCACAATGGCCGCCGTTGCCTGCATATCCTTAAGTCTCACTTGGTCGTCTCCAGCTCTTCTTTCCCAGAGCGCCGCGCGCAGGCACAGCACTCCCTCTATCGATTCCGGCTAGTGTTCCGTGTGTTCTCGTTAAAGACGTGCGCCGGCAGCCGGGCGATTCATAATCGCGGCAGATCGGGTATCGATCCCTTAACTCCCTGCCGCGCTGTCTGCAGGTTAGCTACGAAGCCGGCGCGGGTATGGTTCCCTGAAATCCGCAAGCTCCGCTGCCCCTGCGCCCGAGTATACCAACTACCGCAGCCTCAACTGCTTACGACCTGTCCGCGATCGGTGTCGCACGTGGTACCGTGCAAATCAACAGATGACGCATTGGAAGCTCACGCTCGCGTACGACGGCACCGCATTCCACGGCTGGCAGGTTCAGCCGGGCCTTGCGACCATTCAGGGTACGCTCGCCGATGCCATTCACCGTGCCGTCGGAGAGCGGGTGCTGCCGCAGGGCTCCGGCCGGACTGATACCGGTGTTCACGCTCTCGGGCAGGTCGCTTCGTTTTCTCTCCAGGCGCCCATCCCGCCCGATCGTCTCCAGCTCGCGCTTAATCGCTGTCTTCCCCCCAGCATCCGCGTGCTCTCGGCGGAGCCGGTCGGCCCCGATTTCCACGCACGCCACTCCGCGGTTGCTAAAACGTACGAGTACCGCATCTTCCCTCTTCGCCCGTTACAGGACCGCCTGGCCTCTCCCCCCTCCGGCCCGAACCTCTCTTCGCACGAATACATCTGCCCGCCTACGCTCGCGCCATTTGTCTGGCCTTGCCCCTGGCCTCTCTCCCTCACGCTACTCAACCGGGCCGCAGTACACGTCCTCGGCACTCATGACTTCACAAGCTTCGCCGCCTCGGACCCCGAGCTCTCACTCCGCCTGCCGCCGACTGGTCCAGCATTCGAGCCCTGGGATCCGGCAAAAGCAGCGGCAGCCCGCACTCCGGTCCGTACGATTTCACGCTCGGAGTGGCGCGAGCGCGAAGGACTTCTTGTTTACACCGTGACCGCAACCGGCTTCCTCCACCACATGGTTCGCAACCTGGTCGGCACCTTCGTTCAGTGCGGTGCCGGGCGTATGGATTCCAATGCCATCCCGCAGCTTCTCGCCGCCCGCGACCGCTCGCTCTCCGGACCGACCGCACCGGCCAGTGGCCTCTTTCTCCTCTCCGTCGAATATCCTCAATCCCAGCCCCACCAGCCGCTTCCCTAATTTCATGTCAGCCGAAGCCCACGCCCGGATCGCCCATCTCGCCTCGGCCTCTGCCATCCACCGGGCATTCGGCTGGCTGCATCTGCATGCGCCGCAGCTGCGCCGCTGGCACATTGAGCTGCTCGGCATTCCGGCTCCGCCATTCGGCGAGTCAGCGCGCGCCGCTTGGTTTCTGGAGCGCTTCCAGCAACTGGGTCTCGCGCAGGCTCATCTCGACGAGGTCGGCAACGCGCTCGCCGAACTGCCTTCCTCTGCCGCAGCGCCCGGCTCTCCTGTAATCCTGCTCTCAGCCCATCTGGACACCGTCTTTCCACCCGGTACACCCATCGATATCCGCGAGTCCGGCACCCGCATTCTGGCGCCCGGAGCCTGCGACAACGGGGCTGGTCTCACCGCGCTGCTCGGCCTGGCCGCCGCGCTGCAGCACGCGGGGATCAGGCCGCCTGTCACGCTTCTGTTCGCCGCCAATGTCGGAGAGGAGGGCGAGGGCAATCTTCGTGGCATGCGCCACCTCTTCAACGGCTCGCCGTATGCGGGACGAATCGCGGCAGCGTTTGCCCTCGAGGGCGCTGGCAACTCCGCCCTGGTGACGCGCGCCCTGGCCAGTCGCCGTTTCCGGGTTACCGTCACTGGTCCCGGCGGCCATTCGTGGACCGACGCAGGCGCGCTCAACCCCATCCTGCTGCTCGCACGTGCGTTGCTGGCCTTGGAGCCGCTGCGGCAGGAAGCCACGCCGCGCATCACTCTGAACGTCGGCCAGATCTCGGGCGGCACCTCCATCAACTCCATCCCGGAGTCTGCCAGCGCCCTGATTGACCTTCGCTCAGCGGATGCGGCTCAGCTTGCCGCCGCTGAGACCACCCTCCGCTCCACGCTGGAGCAGCAGATCCTTCGCATCCCTTTTCCCAACACCAACCCCGTTCCCGCACCCCATCCCGCGCTCACCATCGAGATCGTGGGAGACCGCCCCGCCGGCGCTCTTCCCGCCGACTCGCCGCTGCTCCAAACTGTGCGGGCTGTAGACCGGCATCTGAACCTGCGCACCGACCCCGGCCTGGGATCGACCGATGCTAATGTCCCACTCTCGCTCGGCGTCCCCGCGGTGGCGATGGGAAGCGGAGGAACCGGCGGCGGCATTCACACCGTCGCGGAGTGGTACGACCCCGCCGGGCGAGACATCGCGCTCCGCCGCATCCTGCTCTCCGTGCTCGACACCGCGCTCAGGCTCAGGGAAGCGAATCCGTTCTGAAGCATACGCATCCAGCGGATCCCACATGCCCTGCGCGCACTTCCCTCACCTCAAGCTCCGCATGCCGCGGACTATACTCAAACGGAAGCTCTCCGGTACGCATCCAATTCCGTAACCCCGAACGTCTCTAGAGCAGCAATTCCGGTTTTCGGCGCCACACTCAGGATTCAGCACTACCCAGGAAGTTACGAGGTCTTATTCCCGAAATGGATACACCCAGGCAAGCTCCACGCGACTTCATGACCCGCATCCGCGAGAATCGGCTCACCGCCACATTCGCGCTGCTGACAGTCCTATCCGCCGGCATCCTCGCCGGCTCGGTACTGACGCGATCCGTCAGCGGCAAAGAGCAGCAGGTTGACTCCTCCGACGCGCGCCCGCTCACGATTCCGAGCCCTGTGACGATGTCGAACGAGTTCTCAAAGATCACCAAGGCCGTCGGACCCGCAGTGGTGAACATCAACACCATCACTCTGCCCAAACAGGCCGCTCAGGCGCGCCGCAACCGCCGCCAGCAGCCGAACCCCGGCGGAGACGACGACCAGCAGACGCCCGGCGATATGCAGGACTTCTTCAACCGCTTCTTTGGCGGCCAGGGTGGAGGCGACGACGGTGCCTCCAACTTCGAACGCGAGGCCCTGGGTTCCGGGTTCATCGTTGACTCTCGTGGATACATCATCACCAACAACCACGTCATCGATAAAGCCGACAAGATCTACGTCAAGCTGGACAGCGATCCCGACAACCCGCTGGACCATGGGCATCCCGCGAGAGTCATCGGCACCGACCCTGAGACCGACATTGCCGTGATCAAAATCGATGCGTCGCAGCCGCTGCCTACGGTAAAGCTCGGCAACTCCGACGGCGCGCAGGTCGGAGATTGGGTGCTCGCCATCGGCAGCCCGTTCTCCCTCTCAGAGACCGTAACTGCAGGCATCGTCTCCGCCAAGAATCGCTCCATCGATGAGCCCGGACCAAATGGCGGAACCAACCAGTTCCAGAAGTTCATCCAGACCGACGCCGCCATCAACCCGGGCAACTCGGGTGGACCGCTGGTGGATATGGCTGGCCAGGTGATCGGGATGAACACCGCAATCTACACCCAGTCCATGGGCTCGCAGGGCGTGGGATTCGCCATGCCCTCCAATATCATTGCCAACGTGTACAACATGCTGATCAGCCCGGAACATAAGGTGATCCGCGGCTCCATCGGCATCACCTTCCAGGGCTCCGAGCAGGCCGCTGTGGGCCGCGTCTATGGATTTGCCAATGGCGGCGTACACGTCAGCTCCGTCACGCCGGATGGACCTGCCTCAAAGGGAGGCGTCAAAGCCGGCGACGTCATCGTTTCCATCGACGGAAAGCCGGTGAAGAACGGCGACCAGCTCGTCGCCGATATCTCCTCGCGCAAGGTCGGGTCGACCGTGCAGCTTGGCGTGCTTCGCGATGACAAGCAGCAGACCCTATCCGTCGGCATTGCAGACCTCGCCAAGCTCTTTGCCAATCTTGGCAAGGAACAGGACGATACCGCCCCGCCTGCAGAATCCGATGCGGGCGAAGGCAAGCTCGGCATTACAGTCACTCCGGTTCCAGGCACTCTGGCTTCCAAGCTCGGGATCAAGGGTGGCGTCATCATCACGAACGTCCGTCCCGGCTCGTTTGCTGATGAGATCAATCTGGCCAAAGGCGCCATCATCACCGAGATCGACACGGCAAGCAGCAAGCGACCCGTGACCGATCAGGCGGCGTACCAGTCCATCGTCTCCGGCCTCAAGTCCGGCGACGACGTGGCCTTCATCGTGCGTGCCACCTCAGGAACTGGAGCAGCCGCCGGTCCCACCTACTTTGGCGGCACGTTGCCCTGATCGAAGCACTGC
>JAICMT010000304.1 GCA_025929125.1 Acidobacteriaceae bacterium
AAACGGGTCTCCGCGGTAAGGCTGTCGCCGGTGCGATGGAGCGTGACGGTGAGCCGCAGTGGATGATCGTGCCCATGCAGGATGAAGATGCCATCAACAGTTATGGGACCGGGAGCGGCGGGGTCGAGGCTGCCGGTGAAGTGGGTTGGGCGAAAGGTGATCGTGGGATAGGCGCTGCTCTCGAGCACCTCACGGTGCATGCGGCGGTCGCGGGCTCCGTCGCCGCTCTCACCGCTGGCGCTGTCCACGGTGATCAGGCCGGAGGCGTCGCCGGTAGTGGAATCGAACCGGAGCTCACCGGATTTGAGCCGAAAGCTGCCGTGTACGGTATGCACCGTCGTGCTGAGCGTCCAGTGGATGGATGTGGCGCCTGGGTCGAGCCGAAAGTTGAGAGCGGTCGGACTGGACTGGGCCCGCGCCAACACCGTCCCGCTCAGCAGCAGGACGGCGAGTGAGAGGCGCAGATTCACCTTCATGCGCCGGCTCTGGCGGAGAGGAGTCGCAAGCCAAATCCGGGAGCGCGGCGCAGCAGGACAGCCGGAAGCTTGCGCTGGCCCATATGCGCCTGCAGCAGTTCATTGAAGCCCTTGGGAGCCTGCGCCAGGGAGTTCAGGCTGCGAAGCTGCAGTGCCGGCCAGCGGTCCATCAGCAGCATCAGACTGGCCATGGAATGCGGCAGGCGCGAGAGCGAGGAATGCCGGGCGCGGTAGTGATCGAGCGAACCGGAGGCGATGGAATCGGCCAGCGCGAACGCCTGGCGGAAGCTGATAGCGAGACCTTCGCCGGTGATCGCGTCGGCAGAGCCGGAAGCATCACCGATGAGAGCCACGGAGTCCGTGGCGACGCTCTGGAGCCTGCGCGTCGCGGTGACGGCTCCGCGCTGCGGCCCCGCAGCTTCAGCTCCGGCGAGCCGGGCCGCTACGGCGGGAAAGCCGGCGAGGAGATTGTGCCGATCGCAATGCGGGTCGCGCGTAATGTACACCACGCACACGCAGTCCGCCGCTACGGGAGTGATGTAGAGCTGGCCATGCTTGCCCCAGTGCACTTCCACGTAGGGACTCCATGGCGCGACGCAGTAATGGGTGCGGAAGCCGTAACGGAGCGAATGCTTTCTGGTGGCGTCGAGGCCCGCCCATCTGCGCACGCTGGATGCCTGCCCGTCGGCGCCAATGAGCCAGCGAAAGCGGATTGGATCTCCGTTGATCAGTGCAGTGTGGTAGCCGTCGGTATCCGGAACGGCCTGCTCCGCCAGCTGGATGCGGCTGCCGAAGAGCAGTTTGGCGCCGACCTGCTCGGCGCGTTGCGTGAGCAGACGATGCAGGCGCGGCCGGCGAACCCCGATCCCGGAGCCGTTGGGAAAGTTCGCCTCTACGCTATGGCGCGCATTGGCGAAGCGGATGCCGTGGAACAGATGGCCATCGGCTTCGGTGAGGTCGACGCCCAGCTTGGAGAGCAGCTCACGCGAGTCAGGCATCAGGCCCTCGCCGCAGGCCTTGTCGATGCCTGCTGGGCCGGCGGGTGTGCGGGCTTCTACCACGGTGCACTCGATGCCGCGCTGACGAAGCGCAATGGATGCCGCAAGTCCTGCTGGGCCGCCTCCCACAATCAGAGCTTCTGTCGTCTGCAGTGAGGGCGATGTTTCTGGGAAAACGCAAGTTTTTGGCATGTCTGGGGAGGGCTGCCGACGAGCGATTCTGCTCGGTTTTTGCTCGAGATGAGCGTTATAAATTAGACGCTTGGGAGTAACGAACGATTCACCCCCGGGCTGTCCGGGATCACACCCGAAAAGCTCTCCGTCCCAGGTCCAGCGCATCCGACCAGAAGGCTGCGGAGGAGTGCAGGGCATCGACCACCGAGGTGATGGAGTCCACATAGGTGTCGAGCTGCTGCTGCTCGATAACCAGCGGCGGGGCGACCTTTAGAACCATGAAGTTATTGCCGCAGATCTGCGACAGAATCCGGTGGTCCTGAAACAGGCGCCGCACGATCATCTGGCCGAACATTGCCGGGTGGATGGCCTTAAACGCCTGAAAGGAGAGCTTCATCCGGAGCTGCTGCGGCGGCTCAAACACGATGCCGTTCATCAGGCCCAATCCACGGACCTCCTTCACCATCGAATACGGCTCCAGAGCCTGGGTGAGTCGCTGTCGCAGAGAGCGGCCCAGTTCGTCGCTGCGCTCGATCAGCTTCTCGCGGTCCAGCACATCCAGCGTTGCAAGTCCGGCCCGCATCGCCAGCCCATTCTCGCTGTAGGTGGAGGTATGGATGATGGCGCGCCGGAGAGAGCCATACACCGCGTGGTAGATCTCCTCCGTCATCAGCACCGCAGCCACAGGAACCAGGCCTCCTGAGAGCGCCTTGGCCAGGACCACCATGTCCGGCGAGACTCCATAGTGCTGCGCGGCCAGGAAGCGGCCGGTTCTGCCTAGGCCAGTCTGCACCTCATCCAGCACAAACAGCGCGCCATGCTTCCGGCAGAGCTCCTGGACCTGGGCAAGGTATTCGGGCTCGGGAACGACAATGCCGGCTTCGCCCTGTACCGGCTCCAGCACGACGGCAGCGATGCTTTCCTGCTTCAGCACCTGCGCCAGCGCGGCAGTATTGTTGAAGGGGACCTCGTAGGTCTCCTGCAACATGGGCCCGAAGCCCTCACGCCAGAAGTCGCCGCCCATTAAGGACAGGGCGCCGCAGGTGAGCCCGTGGAATGCACCGCGCGCATAGACTATCCCGTTCCGCCGTGTGCGGGCCCGGGCGAACTTGATGACAGACTCTATCCCTTCGCTGCCGGAACTACAGAAGAAGGCTTTGGTGAGGTGGTGAGCTTCCGGGGAGCGGCGCAACTGGGTAGTGTTTTCGGGACCGCTGCGCCGGAGCAGCTCACTCGCGAGCAAGCCAGCGGCGTCGGCTACGTGGCTCTGCAGCATGGCAGGACCGGAGGCGTCGAGCTCATCCTTGAGTGCTGCAACGATCGCGGGATGGTTGTGGCCGGTGTTGTGCACGCAGTAGCCGGAGAGAAAGTCGAGAAACACGCGACCATCCTCGGCAAGCAACTCCGCCCCGGCGCAACGGCGGTAGCGAACATTCATGCCGAGCAGGTCCAGCAGCCGGACCCATTCCGGATTTACGAAGTCCGCGTACGCGGAGGGCAGCTGAAGCTGAGTTCGGCTCGACGGTTCAGCGTATGCGGTTTGTGGCATCTACCCTCCGGCTTCCGAGGTTAGACGCCGCCAGTTGCAGTCTCGTCATGGGATCGCAGCAGTGTCAGCCGATGCCTCAGCGGCCGTGGGATGGGTCGGGCGAGGTGGACGAACTTAGATCGACGGGGAAGTTTGGCACGCCTCGTGCGTAGCAGTTGCCGTCCCGGTAGGTGGCGCCGCAGGC
>JAICMT010000450.1 GCA_025929125.1 Acidobacteriaceae bacterium
AACGATCAGGATGTGGACAGTGTCATCCGCTCGCACCAGGTGCTGGATAAGGCGCTGCGAGCGAATGGCATCGGGCGGCTGGAGTATTGGTATCCGGCGGAACAGCTGGCGGAGAGAGTATATGCTCAGGCGTCCGATGGATTTCATCAGGCGGGGACCACGAGGATGGGACGGGACGCAGGGAGCAGCGTGGTAGATGCGGAGCTGCGGGTGCACGGCTTAAAGAATCTGTTTGTGGCATCCTCGAGCGTATTTGTGACGGCGGGCCAGGCCAACTCGACTTTGTTGGCGGTAGCGCTGGCGGTGCGGCTGGCCAGGCGCCTGGCGGGTGAGCGCGCGAACGCGGGAGAACCGAGCTAGTGGCAGGCTTTCGGATTCTGCACATCATCCGGTCGTTGGATCCGAAGTTTGGCGGCACGGCCGAGGTCGTGCGGCTGCTGCTCGAATATGCGCCGGCGGATACAGCCTGCGAAGTGGTCACGCTGGACGATCCGGGGGCTCCGTTTCTGAAGGATCTGGGGTTCACGGTGCATGCGCTGGGGCCGGTGGCATCCACGTTTGGCTATAACCGAAAGCTGATTCCCTGGCTGCGGGCGAACCGCAATCGCTTCGATGGCGCGGTGGTACACGGCCTTTGGCAGTACTGCGGCTACGCTGCCCGACGCAGCTTGCGCGGACGGATTCCCTACATGGTATTTCCGCATGGGATGTTGGATCCTTACTTCAAACGGGCCTATGCGCGGAAGCACCTGAAGAAGTGGTTGTACTGGGCGGCGGTGGAGTACTGGGTACTGCGCGATGCCGCGCGGGTGCTGTTTACGGCCGAGGCCGAGCAGCAGTTGGCCGCGGAGAGCTTCTGGCTGCACCGCTGGAGGGCTACGGTGGTTCCGATTGGGACCACACTACCGGAGGGGGATGCGGAGCGGCAGAGGGAGGCGTTCTATACGGCGTGTCCTGCCACGCGCGGCCGCAGGCTGTTGCTGTTTCTGGGGCGTATCCATCCGAAGAAGGGGTGCGACATGCTGGTGGATGCTTATATGGCGACGGCGAAGCAGGATCAGGAACTGGATCTGGTGATGGCCGGGCCGGACCAGCAGGGCTGGCGCACGCAACTGGAGCAGCGCGTGCGCGCCGCTGGGATGGAGGCGAGAGTGCACTGGCCGGGGATGCTGCTAGGCGATGCGAAGTGGGGGGCGTTTCGTGCGTGCGAAGCGTTCATTCTTCCATCGCACCAGGAGAACTTCGGGATTGCAGTGGCGGAGGCGCTGGCTTGCGAACGGCCTGCGCTGCTTTCGGACAAGGTGAATACGGCGCCCGATATCGCGAGCGATGGCGCGGGCCTGATGGAGCCGGACACTCCAGACGGAACTGCGCGACTAATTGCGTCCTGGATGGGGATGACGGCGGAGGAACGCGCCGCTATGGGGCGGAGGGCCGGGCAGTGCTTCGCGCGCAGATATGACATGCGCATCGGCGCGAAGACGGTGGTGCGGCTGTTGCAGGAGGTCCGGATGCAGGACGATGCCTGAACTGTATCGCGGCCTGCTCGGTTTCAGGCGCGAACTTCCGTCTCCACCAGGGCGCGGCCCTTCTGAAGTCCGCGATTTTCGTAGCTGGCTTTCACGAAGTCGCGGAAGAGCGGGTGCGGCTCGAGCGGCTTGGATTTGAACTCAGGGTGGAACTGGCAGGCGAGGAAGAACGGGTGGGAAGGGATCTCGACGATCTCGACGTAGGTGGAGTCGGGAGTCGTGCCGGTGAGCCGCAGTCCGGCGCCGGTGAGAACGGGCTCGTACTCGCGATTGAATTCATAGCGGTGGCGATGGCGTTCGGAAATCTCGGTCGTGCCATAGGCCTTCTCGGCGAGTGAGCCTGGCTCAAGCTTGCAGGCCCATGCGCCGAGGCGCATGGTGCCGCCCATCTCTTCGACGCCGGTCAGCTCGCGCAGCTTGTAGATGATGCGATGCGGGGTAGCGGGATCGAACTCGCCGGAGTTGGCCCCGGCGAGGCCGCAGACGTTGCGGGCGTACTCAATGCAAGCGGTCTGCATGCCGAGACAGATGCCGAAGTAGGGCACATTGTGTTCTCGAGCGTAGCGGATGGCGTTGAGCATGCCTTCGATGCCGCGCTTGCCAAAGCCTCCGGGGACGAGAATGCCATCGAAGCCTGCGAGCTGTGCTTCGTACTCGCGGTTCGGTTTGCCGACCTGATCTTCCTCGGCTAAATCGCGGGTTTCGAGGCCCTCGGCTTCAATCCAGGTGACCTTGAGCTTGAGGTTGTGCGCAAGCGCGCCGTGAACAAGGGCCTCTTTGAG